>NZ_JBHXTQ010000032.1:53164-81068 GCF_042677305.1 Kitasatospora sp. NPDC127121
GCCCAGACCACCGGCGAACGCCCCCGGTTCCGGTTCGACGCCCAGGACGACGGCTCCGGCGAGGAGCAGAGCAGCGACCGCGTCATGGTGCCGGGGCCGGACGCCCAGATCGGCATCTTCGACTCCGGGTTCGGCGGACTGACGGTGGCCCGGGCCGTCCTCGACCGGCTGCCGTGGGAGTCGATCGTCTACCTGGCGGACAGCGCCCGCTCCCCCTACGGACCGCGGAGCATCGCCGAGGTGCGCTCGTATGCCCTGGAGTGCCTCGACCAACTGGTGGCCCTGGGCGTCAAGATGCTGGTCATCGCCTGCAACTCGGCGAGTTCGGCGATGCTGCGCGACGCCCGCGAGCGCTACGACGTGCCGGTTATCGAGGTGATCTGCCCGAGCGTGCGGGAGGCAGCGGCCGTGACGCGGAGCGGGCGGGTCGGTGTGATCTGCACCGCGGCCACGAAGACGTCCATGTCGTACGAGGACGCCTTCGCGGCCGCGCCGCACGTCCGGCTGACGGTGCAGTCCTGCCCCCGGTTCGTCGACTTCGTGGAACGCGGAGTCGTCGCGGGCCCGGGCCTGGCCGCCGCCGCCCGCGAGTACCTGGCGGTGCCGAAGGCGGCCGGGGTCGACACCCTTGTCCTCGGGTGCACCCACTACCCACTGCTGGCGGAGGTGATCGCGGACGAGATGGGCGAGGGGGTGTCGCTCATCTCCAGCGCGGAGGAGTCCGCCAAGGACGTCGCCTGGCAGCTCGGGAAGCTGGGCCTGGCCCGTGCGCGGTCCGCGCCGCGGCACGTCTTCATGACGACCGGAGACCCCCGCCAGTTCCAGCGGATCGGACGTCGCTTCCTGGGCCCGGTACTGACGGACGTGGCCGCAGCAGTGCGCTGACGAGGCGCTGCCGGTCCTCCGGGTGGTCGGCCAGCCAGGCCCCGAGCCGGTGGTCGGCCCCCGCGAGGCGCAGCTCGGAGAAGTCGGCCTTCGCGGCCAGCGACGTGCGGACCAGGTCGGTGACGCCGGGCGGGATGACGGCGTCCTGCTCCGGGACCACCAGCAGGGCCCGGCCGTTGAACCGCGCGAAGGTGCCGGGCGCGGAGCTGGTCCGCCAGCTGCCGGGCCTGCGGATCAGTTCGGTGAACCCGGAGCCGAAGGGCACGTCCCAGGCCTCCGCGCCGTAGATTCCGGGGGCGCAGGCGGCGAGCGCCGCCACCCGGCCGCCGTACAGCGCTACCAGGTCGGCGAGGGTCTGACCGCTCATGCTGAAGCCGACCAGGGCGAGCGGCAGGTCGGCGCCGAAGACCTCCTCGATCACGGCCGCGGCCTGGTGCCGGCGCCGGCGGAGGCTGAGGTCGCGCAGTTCGCCGGTGCTCTCCCCGTGGCCGGAGAAGTCCAGGGCGACGGCCGGGTACCCGAGTGCGGCGAAGTCCTCGGCGAGCGGCAGGTTGCGCTCCTTGCTGCCGTTGCCCGCGCCGTGCATGACGACAACGCCGATGCGGTCTGCGACGGTGCCGGGCCCCGGGTCCACCGTGTACACGCTCAGCTGCTCGCCGTCGATCGGGTGAACGGTCTTGCGTACGACGCCCATGACGCCCCTTCGGACAGGGAGTTGACTTTTGGTCAGCAGAAAAATGTCACACTGCAATCGTGCGCCACCAGTATACTGACCGGACGTACGGGGGTTCGTGGCACGGCTGTTGACGAAAGGGCCGGAGCAAACCGGGCACGGGGAGGAAGGCAGCCGGCCGGTGGCGGGGGTTTGTTGCACGTGACCCGTGTTCCCGCTCCGGGCCCGCCGGAGCCGTCCGGCCCGTTCCGCTCCGCTCCCCTTCGATCCGTCGTGTCCTCCCACCCCCGGCCTCGACTCGACGGAAGGTGAGGGGATGGATTCCTTACTCAGGGAACGCACCCGGCCCGGTCTCCGACCGGTGCAGTTGACGCTGACGGAGCTGGCTTCGTACCGGCGCATCGTGAACGACGGGCCCATGCGCCCGGAGGAGCTGTCCTCCGGGGAGGGCCGGGCGGCATCTGCCTCCACGGTGGAGCGACTCGTCAAGGCGGGCCTGGTCCGTCGGCTGGCGGCCGGCCGACTGGCCGCCGTCGACCCGGCGCACGTCTCCGACCGGCTCCTCGAGGGCTGGGAGGAGCGTCTGCAGGGCGCCCAATCGGACCTGATGGTCGCCCGGGAGCAGCTCGCCGAACTGGGCCTCATCTACGCGGCCCGGCAGAGCGGCTTCCAGGGGCCTCAGTTCGAGCGGATCGAATCGGCGGACAAGGCGCTCCGCACGGTGGAGCGGTACGCGGGCGAGAGCCGCCACGAGGTCCTGGCCGCGCTGCCCGGAGGGCCCCGCCCGGCCGCCGAACTGCCCGGATCCCGCAACTGGGAGGGCGAGTTACTCCACCGCGGCGTGCGGCTGCGGACCCTCTACCAGCACGCGGCCCGATTCCACCCCCCGACGGTGGCCTACGCCGAGGAGGTCGCCGGAATGGGCGCGGAGGTCAGGACGGTGACCGGGAGCCTGGCCTGGTTCCTGGTCTTCGACCGGAAGGCGTTCCTGGTGCCGCTGCGCGAGGTGCCCGGCGGTGCCCTGATCGTGCGCAACGAGGACCTCGTGGCCTTGGCGGTGGAGATGTTCAACCGCTTCTGGACGGCGGGCGAGCCCATCGGGAAGCCCCGGGAGAAGGCCTTCATCCAGGGCCTGACCAACCAGACGCAGCGCTCCATCCTGCAACACCTCGTCGACGGCGCCGACGACCGTGCCACGGCCCGGGCCCTGGGTATCTCGGTGCGGACGTGCCAGCGGCACGTCTCGGAGATCATGCGGGAGCTCGGGGCCACCAGCCGCCTCCAGCTGGGCTACCTGCTGCGGAAGAACAGCCTGCTGGAGAGCGGGGACGAGGGTTGAGGGGCTCCTCCGGCGGCGCGCCCGGACCAGGCCGGGTGCCACCGGAGGTCCGCTGCGCCGTCGCCGGATCGGCTGGCCGAGGTTCCGGCCTCCCGTCAGCATGCTTATTCCTGACGGGAGATGAGCAAGAGACCCCCTGTTATGGTGCGCTTATGTCATTGATCAAGAAGTTTCAAGTCACCTTCGACTGCGCGGAACCCCGGCGCGTCGCCCGCTTCTGGTGCGAGGTGCTGGGGTACGAATCGCCGTCGCCGAAGGGGTTCGCCACCTGGGACGAGTACGACCGCTCCCAGCCTGCTGAGGACCGGGGTTCGTGGTCAGCCTGCATCGACCCCTCAGGGGTGGGCCCGCGACTGTTCTTCCAGCGCGTTCCCGAGGGCAAGGTCGTCAAGAACCGGGTGCACCTCGACGTGCGGGTCGGCACCGGGCTCGTGGGCGAAGAGCGCCTCGCCACGCTCGAAGCCGAGTGCACCCGGCTGCTCGCGCTCGGCGCGGTACGCGTCCAACTGCTCTACGACGGCCACGATTCGTGCATCGTGATGCAGGACATCGAGGGCAACGAGTTCTGCGTCGACTGAGCCTGCCCCGAACCGGCGAGGCGGGGAGCCCGTCGGGCCGAGCGCGACACCGACCTCGCCGGCCTCGACCCGGCGGGCCGGGCAGATGGGCCGACCCGGCGGGCCGGGCCGATGCGCGGCGGCGGTGGTACGGGGCTGGCGGAGTGGAATTCCGGGACGCGTGGTGGGAATGCGTACGACCCTCCCGGGCGGGGCGGCACGCTTCCTGGTGACCCACAGCAGGGCTGTGGCCGAGCACTCAGGAGGAACCCGCCCATGAGCAGTCACGGACACCCGGACGGGGTGCGAGGCACCTCTCCCGCGGCGAAGGCGTCGGCGAGCCGTCACGTCGTCGCGTTCTACCAGACCGGCACGACCACGGGCGACCCCGGCAGCCAGTACGTCTCCCCGGTGCCCCTGATCGGCCACGCGGACGTGGTGGAGGTGGCCGCGTTCCACCTCAACGATCCCGCCCAGTACCCGATCCTCACCCTGAACGACGACCCGCCCTCCGCGGCCAAGTACGTCCCGATGTGGCGTGACATCGCCTCGGTGCAGGCGAAGGGCGTCAAGGTCACCGCGCTCCTCGGCGGCGCCGCGCAGGGGACGTACGGGCTGCTCGACAAGGACTTCGGCACGTACTACCCGCCCGTCCGCGACGCCCTCAGGACGTACCGGCTGGACGGCATCGACCTCGACGTCGAGGAGGCGTTCCACGAGGCGACCGCCGAGAGGCTCATCCGGCAACTGCGCTCCGACTTCGGGCCGGACTTCCTGATCACCCTTGCCCCGGGGCCCGGCGAGCTCACCATGCCCGAGGGCGGCAACCTCCCCTTCCTCGACTACCGCACGCTCGAGAAGCAGGTCGGCCCGCTGATCCGCTGGTACAACACCCAGTTCTACTGCGGCAACGGCAGCCTCGCCGACACCGCGGACTACGACGCGGTCATCCGGAACCAGTTCCCCGCGTCCAAGGTCGTCGCCGCCGGCATCACCAACGACAACCTGGACTGCGAGGGCTACGTCGACATGCCGGTCCTCCAGCGGACGCTGCGCGCTCTCGCCGACAAGTACCCGGACTTCGCCGGTGCCGCGGGCTGGGAATACGCGCTCTCCCGCAACGTCGACGGCCCCAACTGCCCCACCGGCCCTGCCAGCTGGTACTGCGCCGTCCGTCAGGCGCTCGCCGCCCCGGCGGCCAAGGCCTGACGGTGTAGCTCCGCGGAGGTCTCCGGCTCCGTGGCATCCGACCGCGGAGCCTCCACGCCGGCCAGCAGGGCCGTCGTGCATTCCTCGGTGAGGTCTTCCGCGTGCGGTGGCAGCGGCTGTCCGGCGCGCAGATGGCGGCGGACCACGGACAGCGGCAGGTCGATCAGGGCCAGGGTGATGCGCTCGTGGTCCTGGGGGCCCGCCGCGCCGAGGGTTTCGGCGAGGGAGCCGATGGAGTCGAGCACGCGTTGGTTGCCGAGGTCCGCGCGCTCCTTGTGTTCCTCGGACCAGCCGGCGCGGCCGAACTCCTCGGCGCCGTAGAGGAGGAGCGAGGCTTCCTGCGGGTGGGCGCGGCTCCAGGAGATGACGTGCCGGGCGACCGCGCGGGCGGCCGGGTGGGGGTCGGGGGCGCTGCCGAGTGCGGCGAAGTGCCCCTCCTGGAAGCGCTCCACGGTCCGCAGCCACACCTCGGCGAGCAGGGCCGTACGGCCGGGGAAGCGGTGGTACATGGACCCGCTCGGCGCGCCGATCGCCTGGGCGACGGCGGACATGGTCACGCCGGCCGGCCCGGCGGAGGCGGCCAGCCGGACGGCGGCGTCGAGGATCTGGTCGGTGTCGAATCGGGGTGGTCTCGCCATGAATCAGAGGGTACCCTCCAGATTATTAGAGGCTGGTCTCTAATAATCTGAAGGGGAGGACGCATGGGCGTCTACAACGTGCACGAGCGCCTGCTGGCCGCCAAGGCGAGCGAGGTGGGCGCGCTCGTCGACAGCCTGTCGGGCGGCTCGGCGGACCGACTCTGGGCGCACGCGAACTGGCCCGCGATGGAGTTCGACCGCCCACTGGCGGTCGGCGCGACCGGCGGCCACGGCCCGGTCCGCTACACGGTCACCGCGTACGTGCCCGGGGTCTGGATCCGCTTCACCTTCAGCGGGCCGCGCGGATTCCACGGCTTCCACGAGTTCACGGTGCTGCCCGTCGACGAAGAACGCACCCTGCTGCGGCACACCCTCGCGATGAAGGCCGGCGGCCTGGAGCGCCTGACCTGGCCGGCGGCCTGGCGCCCGATGCACGACGCCTGCCTGGAGGACGGCCTGGACCGCGCCGAGCTCGCCTGCACGGGCACGGTGGCCCGCCCGGCCCGCTGGACCCCGTACGTACGCCTGCTCCGCGCGTTCGCACACAGGTGAACAACGACACGGGGCCGCCTGCCGGCGGTTTCGAGCGCGGCCCTCCGGCCGATGATCTCGTCTGATCTCGCCGTCCTCGTCCGGCAGGCGTACGTGCCCCGGAACAGCTGGTCAGCGGCTGCTGTCCGGGCGGTGGACGCTGAGGCTGCCGTAGGCCGGCAGAACGCCGGCCAGGTCGCCGGGCTTGTCCCGCAACGTGCCGTCCAGGAAGGCGAGGGTGGCCGCGGCGACGACGCGCGGGCTCTCGGCGCGGCCCAGGGAGCCGACGATCGAGGGCACGGGCGGCAGATACAGGGGGCCGTCCATGAACGTGAGATGTGCGGCGCCGGGGATGGTGAGCCGATAGCTCGTCGCGGTGCTGGACTTGAGCGCCTCGGTGAGGCGGGGCAGGTAGCGCGGGTCGGTTGCCGGGGTGACGGCCTGGGTGAGCGCGAGCGTCGGCTGGTCGAGGGCGGGGGAGGTGGGGCCGTGGGGGAAGCCGTCCAGATCGATGACGGCGTGGAAGCGGCGGTCCTGCCGGGCTGCCTGGATGGCGGCGGCACCACCCATGGAGTGTCCGGCCACCGCGACCCGGCCGGTGTCCAGGTGTCCGCTCAGCGGGTCGGCGGTCTCACCCCGGTCCAGACCGTCCAGCTGGGTGAGGACGAAGCCGAGGTCGGCGGCCCGAATCGCTGTCCAGTCGGCCGCCAGTTTCTCGTCCTGGTCCGGGTCGCCGGTGGAGGTGGTCTCGGTGGTGATCGTCCGGCCGTCGGAGAGGACGACGGCGGCGGAGTCGTACGGGTGGTCGAGGGCGGCGACCACGTAGCCGTGGCTGGCCAGTTCCTCCGCCCAGGCAGTGTTCTGGGTGCGCACTCCGCCCGACCCGGGGGAGAACAGGACGACGGGGAACCGCCCCCGCCCGCCGTCCACCGGGGCGTCGAAGACCGCGTGGGTGTGGGCGCGCGGAACACCGTCGACCAGGAAACCCGGCAGGCCGACCTGGCGGGCGAGGGCGTCGGAGACGGTGCGGGCCTCGTGCTCCGTGCGTCCGAGGTACTGGGCCCGCTGCGCGCCGGCGGGGCTCTTCTGCGCGGGGTACCAGAGCTGGACCACGACCGTGCGCCGGTCGTCCGGATCGGCGGTGAAGGTCTCGGGGCGGTGCGGGTCGGTCCACTGGACCACGCGGGTGCCCACCGCGAAGTCGCCTGACGGGGTGGGGAACTCGGGTACGGGAAGGGCCCAGGCGGCCACCGGGCCGGTGGCGATCAGGCCGACGCAGGCCACCGATCCCGGCAGCGCCAGCCACCAGCGGGCCCGCCACGCGGGCCGGCCGGGACGGCGTCGCAGCGGTCGCAGCAGGGGGGAGAAGGCGAACGGCAACGCGAAGGCAGCGCCCGCCAGGACCGGCAGCATCTGCCAGCGGATCCCCGCCACGCTCAGCAGGATCGCGGACAGTACGAGAACCGCCCCCGCCGCGATCGTGACGCGTGGGCGGGCGGAGGGGGCAAGCCAGCGCGCCACCACCAGTGCGACGGCGCCCAGCAGGACAAGGATTTCCAGGGGGGACATGTACAGCCCCGTGATGATCTCGGTCACCAGGCCATATTCGGCGCCGGGTATGCGCTGCCACATCGATCCCGGGTCGCCGTCGTGTGCCACCGGGGTCGCAATCCGTGGCACGTCCCGGTGCGACCGGAGTGGCAATCGAGCACGCCGGATCGGCGGCCGCCCTACGACCACGGGAGGTAGTGGGACTCCTCCTGCGGTCGTACCTAGGCACGGTGCCATCAGACGGTGGACGCATGTGCTCCCTGGGGCCCGCGCCCTACCGTGACAGGGCCGCCTGCACGCGGTGGCGGCCCCGGTCGGGGCCACCATGACGCCGAATCGACAGGGACGTGTGATGACCGAGGCGGCCGCGGAACCCGGCGATGCCTACCGGGACCGGGTGCGGGCGTTGACGCGGGTGCGGTGGGCGAGGACGGCCTCACGGCTGACGAGATACGTCGACCTGGCCTCCGCACGAGCGGCGCGACTGGTGACAGCCGCCGGGCGCCGGTGCTCCCGGCTGCCGCCCATGGTGTGGGACTCGCTGCTGCCGACGCTTCTCCTGCTCAACATCATCACCACCCACGCGCCGCACGAGCTGCCGGTGGCCGTCGCCCTCACCGCCGCCCTCGCGCTGCCCCTGCTGTGGCGGCGCCGGGCCCCGCTCACGGTGTTCGGCGCCGTGGCAGCCGCGGCCTTCGTCCAGTGGCTGACAGACGTCCAACTCCCGGCGGACGTCTGCCTGTTGGTGGCCCTCTACACGGCAGCCGCGCACTCGGGCCGGCGCGGCACACTCGTCGCCGGTGCCGTCGTGGAGGCAGGGGCCCTGCTGGCCTGCCTGCGCTGGGCGACGGAAGGCGCATTCCTGACCCCCTTCGTCGCGGTCACCGCGACGGTCGTCGCCGCCGCCGTCCTGGGTGTGAACGTGCGGACCACGCGCGCCTACCTCGCGGCCGTGGAGGAACGGGCCGCACGCCTGGAGCAGCAACAGGAACAGCAGGCGCGACTGGCCGTCGCCGAGGAGAGGACACGTATCACCCGGGAGATGCACGACATCGTCACCCACAACCTGTCCGTCATGGTCGCGCTCACCGACGCCGCCGTCTACGCGCAGCACCGGTCGCCCGACAAGGCCACCACCGCGATGCTCCAGATCTCCGAGACGGGCCGGCAGGCCCTGACCGACATGCGGCGCTCGCTGGGCATCCTGCGGACCGACGAACCGGACGCGGAACGCCACCCGCTACCCGGCATCGCCCAACTGGAGGCCCTCGCCGACCAGATGTGCGCCGCCGGGCTGCCGACCCGCATCGAGGTCCAGGGCGGCCACACCCACATACCCGCCACCGCACAACTGACCGTCTACCGCCTGGTACAGGAAGCCTTGACCAACACCCTCAAACACACACCCGCCGGCACACGCGCGAAGGTCCGGATACGGTGCTCGACCGGGACCGTCACCGTGGACGTCACCGACAGCGGCCCCCGCCCGGCACCTCCCGGTGCCACACCGTCCGGCCACGGCATCCCCGGCATGCGCGAACGCTCGGCCGCCTACGGGGGGACGTTGCGGGCCGGACCGCTTCCGGGCGGCGGCTGGGGAGTTCACACCCGCCTCCTCCTCGACAGCAGCGGAGCGGCGTCCGCATGACGATCCGCATCCTGATCGCCGACGACGAAGCGCTGCTCCGGATGGCCTTCAGCACGGTCCTGGAGGCCCAGCCCGACATGGCACCGGTCGGCGAAGCCGCGGACGGCGCCCAGGCCATCCGCCTCGCCCGGGAGCTGCGCCCCGATGTCGTCCTCATGGACGTCCGGATGCCCGGGATCGACGGGATCGAGGCGACCCGGCAGGTCATCCGGACCTCCCCGCAGAGCAGAGTGCTGATCCTCACCACCTTCGACCTGGATGAATACGCCTTCGCCGGACTCAGCGCCGGAGCCTCGGGCTTCCTGCTGAAGAACACCAGGCCCGAGGAACTGCTCACCGCGATACGCAGCGTCGCCGCGGGCGACGCGGTGGTGTCCCCGCGGGTCACCCGCCGCCTGCTGGAGCACCTGCGCCCGCACATCCCCGACGGCAGCAGCGCCGACCCCGACGATCGGCTGGGCCGACTCAGCGCCCGTGAACGCGAGGTGCTCGTCCAGGTGGGCTGCGGCCTGTCCAACACCGAGATCGCGGCCGTCCTGTACCTCGCGGAGGCGACCGTGAAGTCCCACCTGGGGCGAATCCTGCACAAGCTCGAACTCCGCGACCGGATACAGGCGGTGGTCTTCGCCTACGAGAGCCGCCTCGTCCACCCCGCATGACGCCGCCGAGCGCCTCGCCGCCGCCCGCCCCGGGTCCGGTGTCGGGACGGGAACCGTGACGTCGTCATCGGCGTCCCCGTTCAAACCAAGTCGTCTACGACCAGGGCTCGCGGCTCCCTGAGTTCCGAGCAGAAAGACAGTGATGACTCAGCAAGATCACCAGGCCCTGCCCGCACCCGGGCCGGACGCCTCCGGTCGGGCCCCGGGAACCACGGCCGGAGGGGGACCTTCGCGGTCGATACGGCCGTGGCTGCCGGCCTTGCTGTGCGCCCTGGGGTTCCTGGCGGTCTACCTGCTCGCCGTCTGGACCCCGTTCGGGCAGCGGGGGGAGAACTCCCTGATGAACGGGAACGGCGGCGAACCGGCGTGGATCTACGACTGGTCGGGGTCGGCCTTCGACTCGGCGGCCATGCCCCCGCTGGAGTTCACCGCCCTGCCCACCCTGGTCGTGGGGATGGCCGTGATCGTGGTCGTCGCCCTGGTGCGGCGGTGCTGGTGGCAGGGCTGCGCGGCGATCGGGGTCGTCCTGGGCACGTTCGGGGGCACCGAGGTGTGCAGCAAGATGGTCCTGCCCCGCCCCGACCTGGTGAACGCGCCCGCCATGCTCACCGAGGTGAGCTTCCCCAGTGGGCACGCGGCCGTCCCCATCGGGCTGGTCCTCGGCGCCGCCCTCGTCGCCTCCCCGCGCCTGCGCCCCTACGTCACCGCGGTCGGCATGCTGTGGCTCACCGTCACCGCCGGTGCCGTGCAGGCGCTCTACCACCACCGGCCCAGCGACGTGCTGGGGGCCGCGCTGCTGGGCTGCGCCTGTTACGGCCTCGCGCTCTGGCTGCTGCCGGCCTCCGCCGCACCGGGCGTCGCGCGCAGCCCCCGGGCTCTGACGGCCGTCGCCCTCGTCCTGTCGGCGGCCGCCGCGCTCGCCGCCGGCGCGCGGGACGACTCCGTCACGGGACCGCTGATCTTCGCGGCGGCGGCCTTCCTGTGCGCGGTCCTGGTCTGGTGCACCGTGGTGGCGGGACCTGCCCGCATCGCGCGTCGAACGCGGCCGGCCGTGGGCTGACCGCCCGGCGCGTTGTCCGGCCGAAGGCCGAGGCCGTTGGCCTCGGCCTTCGGCATTGGCGACCCCGTCTGCCTCGTGACCATCGGTGTGCTCCGCTGGCACGGAACGAGCACGCAACAGGCCGACCCGCCGGTGGCGCCGGCGGGTCGGCCTGTTGCAGGGGTGTGCGTCGGGTTACCGCCGGCTGGTCCGCGCCCGTCGGCGGCGGGCCACGAGGGTGGCCGTGGCGCGCAGGGCCAGGCCGATCACCGGTGCGAGGAGCAGGGTGCACCAGGTGCGGGTGGTGGCATCGGCGGTGAGGCGGTCGGAGAGCAGGTAGGCGGCGAGGAAGGACGGGGCGAGCCAGGCCCCGTTGGTCGCGGCGAGGCGTAGCGGGCTCGCCCGGCGCGCTGCCGGTTCCTCCGCCGACTCCGCCGAATTCTCCGACTCCGTGGATGTCACACGAACCTCCTGACCACGCCGATCACCTTGTCGACGATCCGCTGGGAGACGCCGCGGTCGAAGACGAACCCCGCGAGGCAGCCGGCGACGGCCCAGACGATGCGCTGCTTCCAGCCGCCGCTCCCGAACAGTACACCGGCGCAGGCGCCGCCGGCGCAGTTGCCGATGTGGAGCGCCCAGGGTGCCAGGAAGGGGATCCAGGCGGCCACGGCCGCGGTGACGGACAGTTGGACGGCGCGGGAGACGGCGGCCTTGAGCGCGGCCTTCAGCCAGCCGGGCATCCGGCCGTTGAGGTCGGTGCAGTTGACCGGGTCGGCGTTGCAGTAGTCGTAGGCGTTGGCGCTGGCTCCCTGGACCGGGTCGGGGGAGAGGAAGCGGCCGGTGGCCGGGTTGTAGAGGCGCGCTCCCATGAGGGTGAGGGCGCTCGGGGTCTCGTCGGAGCGCTGCTTGTCGCCGAGCCAGGCGTAGCGGGTGCCGGGCTGGCCGGTGCGCGGCTGGCCGTACTCGTCGTAGTCGAGGACGGTGGGTGCGACGGCGGTGTCCAGGGGCAGCCGCAGGGTGATGTCGCCGTGCAGGTTGGCGAGTTGCAGGATGGTGCCGCCGGTCTTCGCGGTGGTGGCGGCGAGGGTGCCGGCGGGGCCGGTGACGTTGCGGGTCAGGGTGCCCGCGGTGTCCTCGGTGATCCAGCGGGGGCTGTCGGTGTCGGAGCCGTAGTGGTTGGTCCGCAGTCCGGTCTGGGCCCAGGTGCCGGTGGTGTTGGTCTCGGTGGTCCAGGCGCGGAAGCGCTGGGCCGAGTCGAGGGTCCAGCTCTGCCGGTTGGTGCCGCTGGTCTGCTGCTGCACCAGGTCGGTGGTGTAGTACGCGAGGGTGCTGCCGGGCAGTGCGGTGGTGCGGCCGAACGCGTCGTAGGTGTAGCCGGGGTTCACCAGGCGGTCGGCGGTGTCGTAGGTGCTGGTCTGGGTGGTGCCTGCGGTGGTGGTGCAGGTCTGGCCGCGGGCGGCGTCGGCGGTGGCCAGCGCGGTGCGGTTGGTGTTGCGGTCGAAGGTGTAGGTGCGGGTGGTGCAGACGGCGTCGGTCGAGGTGTCCTGGACCTGGAGGAGCCGGCCGGCCCGGTCGTAGGCGTAGGTCTGGGCCGCGGTGATGCCGGGGGTGCCGGTGTGGGTGGCCCGCTGGCCGTGGATGGTCTCGGTGATGCCGTCGGAGACCAGCACGAGGCCGTCGCTGTCGCGGGTGTAGGTGCGGCTGGTGGTGGTGCCGGCCGGGTCCTTGTCGTCGGTCCGGGTGTAGCCGCCGGGCAGGCCCTGGGTGAGCGGCGTGCCGTCGGCGTCGTAGCGGGCGGTGAGGGTGCCGGCGACGGAGTCCGTCACCGAGGTCGCCAGGCCGCGCGGGTCGACGGCGGTGTCGTAGGTGTAGGTGGTGGTGGAGGGGGAGGTGTCGGTGACCTTGGTGGGGCGGTTGAGGGCGTCGTACTCCGTGGTGGTGACGGCGCCGTCGGCGTCGGTGTAGGAGGTCAGGCGGCCGAGTTCGTCGTAGCCCTTGGTGATCGTGCCGCCGGTGGCGGACGTTTGGCGGGTGACGGCGCCGGTGCCCGGGTGGTAGGTGGTGGTGGCGGCGGGGGCCGGGGTGCCGAGGCCGTCGGTGACGGTGACGGTGGTGGGGCGCCCCGCCGTATCGGTGTCGGTCACGGTGGTGCGGGTGACGCCGTTGGCCGTCTCGGTGGTGCGGGTGGCCTGGCCGAACTGCCCGTACTGGGTTGTCCTGGTGGGCAGTTGTGCGGGGTTGGCGCCGCCGCCGGTGATGGCCGCGGCGGGCCCGGTCTGGCAGACGAGGTCGGCCCACTCGGGGCGGTTGCCGCAGGTGCCGGTGCCGTCGGCGGTGTAGTAGCTGGTCCAGCCAGCCGCCGCGTCGGAGCCGGTGGAGGCCGGCTGCCGGGTCGAGACGACCCGGCCCTGGCCGTCGTAGCCGGTGGTGGTGGTCAGGGCGAGGCCGCCGCTGTCCTTGATCTGCGCGGTGGGCACGCCGAGCGCCCAGTTGTAGGTGGTGCGGTCCTGGCGGGCGTCGACCAGCAGGTCGGGCCAGGCGCGGAGCCGGGCGCCGGTGGCGGTGAGGGTGATCTGGTTCTTGATCTTGGCGGTGCCGTCGGTCGGCCGGGCCTCGTCGTAGGTCTTCACGGTGTGCTGGCGGGCGGGCAGTTGGGTGCCGGCCTTCGCCAGGACCGTCGCACCGGAGGTGGCGTCGGCGGCGAGGGTGATGCGGTGGAGCGGGTCGTAGACGTCGGTCTCCTGCTGGCCGTCCGCGCTGTAGGCGCTGCTGCTCGACAGGAGCCGGGCGCGTTCGGCGGAGGGCAGGGTGTCGATGCCGAGGTCGGCCAGTTCGGCCTTGGCCGCGGTGGTGGCGCCGAGGGCGAGCTCGCGGTTGCCCGCGGTCAGGCTGCGGACCTGGTGGCCCTGGTTGTCGTACTCGGTGGTGGTGACGTGGTGGCCCGGGGTGGCCTGGTTGACCTGGCGGCCGGAGGCGTTCAGGTAGGTGACGCTCGCCCTGGTGTAGTCGCCGGCGCCGAGGTCGGTGCCGTTGTTGGAGGCGGGGGCCTGGTCCGGCGGGAACACCGCGGTGGCGTCGGTCGGCAGGTCGCTCTGGCCCCACGCGGAGGCGGCGGGCGCGGAGAGGTCCTCCGGGGCCTTCGCGCCGGAGAGCGGGACGCCGTAGACGACGGTGGTGGTGGCGGTGCCGTTCACGGTGCTCGTGGTGCCGGGGGCGAGGGTGTCGTGCCAGGTCTTCGTCAGCATGCCGGGGCCCGCGGCCGGGTTGGCGCTGACGGCGCCGTACGCCAGCGAGGTGGCGCGGGTGCCGCTGAGCTGGACGGAGGAGAGCAGGCCGTCGTCGGCGCCCTGGGTGTAGTAGGCGTACTGGTTCTGGCTGCTCTGGCCGAGCCGCGGGTCCCAGGTCTGGCGCAGCCGCCCGGCCGAGTCGTAGCGGTAGACGGCGACGTCGGTGGCGGTGGCCGCGGCGGCCCCGGGCGCGGTGCTCCAGAGCCTGATCGCGCTGACCTGCCCGGCGACGTCACCGAACTCGGTGCCGGTGGTGGCGCCGGTGGCGGTGGTCGCGGTGGCGTAGACGAACTGCAGGACGCGGCAGCCCTTGGCGGCGACGTTCGCCGCGCACACCGCCGGGGTGGCCGCGGAGGTCGGCGCGATGACGAGCTTCGGCCGGGCCAGAGTCTTGCCGCCGACCACGGTCGTCTCCGACACCACGCTGGTGGTGGTGTTGGCCAGCCCGCCCTGCAGTGTGGAGGTCACCGTCCAGGTGGCGGCGGCCGGATCGGCCTTGGCGAAGGTGGTGACGGTGCCCTCGGTGCCGGAGAGCGTGAAGTCGGCGCCGAAGGAGCCGCTCAGGGTGAGGTCCTCGCTGCCCGGCTCGGGCGTCCAGCCGTTGCCGGCCGCGTTCGAGGTGAAGGAGACGGCGGAGCCGTCGGCGGCCATCACGCTGAGCGAGGTGCCGGAGGTCCTGCGGATCTCCGTGTACTCCGAGGCGGACAGGCTCGACGACACGCTGGACACCCAGTTGGGGCCGAAGACCGCCGCCTGGCCGTCCTGGCCGGCGGCGGCCCGCGGGTCACGCGAGGAGTGCGTGCGGCCGACCGTCATGCCGAACAGCGACACGTCGGTGGCCGGGACCCTGAGGTCGCCGGTGAGCAGGTTCAGTGCACCCGGGCCGACGTTCTCCGTCGCCGCGCCGTCGGCCTTGCGGTCGACGACGACCCGCACCGGCTCGGAGGAGACGGCGGCGGCGCCCGGCCCGGTGAAGTCCGCGCGGAGCTGGACGGTGCCGTCCGGGGTCACCGTGGAGGTGGCGTTCCAGGTGAGTGCCGGGCTCTTGCCCGCGGCGAGGGGCACGGGCCAGGCCGCCAGTGCGGCACCGCCGTTGGTGATGTCGCCGGCGGGGATCCGCGTCCAGGCGTCGGCGTCGGAGCGCCGCCAGGAGAAGGCCACCTGGTCGTAGCGGGCGGCGTCGGCCTCGGCGGTGAGCGGCAGGCGCGCCGCGGTGCGGGTGCCGTCGTTCGGCGAGGTGACACCGCCCGCGCCGACCTGGAAGGTGTGGGTGCGGGCCTCGGACTTGTTCTCCGCCCGGTCCACCGCCCGCACCTGAAGGGTGTTGGTGCCGGCCTTGGCCGGGGTCACGGTGAAGGTCACCGGCGCGGCGGAGCCGTTCGTCGCGACCGTGGTCCAGGTCGCGCCGTCGAGCGTCCACTCCAGGGCGTTCTGGTCACCGGCCGGCGGGGTCGCGGTGAAGGAACCGGCCTGGCCGGGGCCCTTGACCCACTGGCCCGACGGGTAGTCGGCGGAGGAGAGCGCGGCGGGCGCCGAGGGGGCGGAGGTGTCGACCGTGAAGGTGGCCCACGCCGACCAGTTGTTGTTGTAGTGCAGCCCGTCGTACGGGGAGGTGCGGAACTTGTACGTCCTGCCGTTGGCCAGCACACCGGCCGGGACCTTGACGGAGGCCGGGGCCCCGCTCGGCACGTACGGGGAGACCAGGACGTTGCCCACCTGGGTGTCGGTGGCGGTGTCGAAGATCTGGAAGGTGCCGTCGACCTTGTCGTTGTTCGGGTCGACGAAGGTGTCGCGCAGCGTCGGGGTGGTGGAGTTGACCCACCAGGTGCCGGCGGTGTCCTTGTAGAACGGCGAGCCGGCCTGCTGGTCCGTCCCGGTCCGGGGGCGGTAGTTGTACGTCACCGTCAGCTTCGGGACGTTGGTCGCGGCGTTGGCGGAGTTCACCTCCTTCCAGTACTTGGTGTTGGCCTCGTCCGGGGCGCGCAGCCCCATGCCCGAGGTGGTGTTCTTCGCCGACGTCCAGGTCTGCACCAGGTTGGTGACGTCCGCGGTGATCCAGCCGTCGCCTCCGCAGGCGTCCCGGCCCTTGGTCTCGGTGCCGGTGGCCTTCTTGGCGTTCCAGGAGGGCTGCGCCGTCCAGCGCGAGGCGGTCGAGGCGAGGCCGGTGTCCCAGATGTCCCACGCGTAGGGCTGGCAGTCGCTGTTGCCGGAGTGGAAGTTGTACAGCGACAGGCTGGCGTTGGTGATCAGCGCGTCCGCGATCGGCGCGGTGTTCCAGTTGATGAACGACCGGGCCTGGCGGGAGGAGCCGTCCGCGTTCTTGGTGCCGGAGTTGCCCCAGTAGATCTCGGTGTCGGCCGACCAGTCGACCGTCTCGCCCTGCTGCACCCGGGTGTCGAAGACGTTGCCGAGGGCCGTGGTGGAGGGGTCGACCGTCACCGGGTACTGCGTCTTCGGGTCCGCGAGGAACGCGGCGTCCGGCGTGAACACCAGGTCGATGCCGTCGCCGCGCTGAACGACCTTCAGACCGACCTTCGCCTGCCGGGCGTGCTCACCGGAGCCCTCGGCGGCGGCCGTCGCGTCCCACATCACCGGCGCCGGGAGCACGGCCCGCCGCTCGCCGGTGCGCCTGTCGGTGAACAGCACGCCGCCGTCCGGCTGGACCTCGGCCTTCAGACCGTCGGCCTTCAGCGGCATCGTGTACGAGAACCCGGCGGCGCTCGGGCGCTGCTTGAGCACCGTGTACTGCTCGAAGCCGGTCCGGGTGGCCTCCACGACCAGGTCGGCCGCGCCGTCCGCGATCGCGTCCCGGTAGGTGGCCTTCGTGCCGTCCAGGGCGGGCTTGGGCAGGCCGCCCCGCCACTGGAGCTCGACCTGCTGGTCGCCCTGCCCGAGGGTCACCAGGGTGCGGGCGTCGTCCGGGGCCGCGGCCTGCGCCTGGAGCAGCGACTTCGCCCGGGTGCCGCCGGCACCGGCGAGCCGCAGCGCGTTCGGGTGGGCCTTCGGCGCCACCGACCCGTCCGCGCCCGCCTGGAGGCCGAGGTCGACGTCCACCCACTGGCCGTCACGTTGGAAGCGGACCGGGCCCGCGAACAGCTCGGTGGTGAGCGAACCGTCCTTGTTCACCCATGTCGTGGACGTCTCCGTACGCTCGGAGAGCGCCTCCACCCGCTGCCCGGACAGCCGGGCCGCGACCCTCGCCGACGGCACGTCGGCGGCGGACGTGGCCCACTGCCCGGCGCCCTTGCCCGCCTTCGCCGCCGCCGCGCTCGGGGACGCGCTCGGCGATGCGGCGAGGGCCGTCTCGGACCCGGCCAGCAGCGACACCGCCACGGCGAAGGCCAGCGACCCGCTCACCGCCCGCATGCCAACAGGCCTGCCGAGTCTGCGTCGTGTGGTCATCCGTCTGTTCATATCGACTCCTTGAAACACCGTCGCTCGACGGCGCTCTCGGAGCATAGGAGTGGGCGGCAAGATCAAAGATGGGGTCAAATGACGCCAAAGGATCATCAAATAATGATCTTGTTTCGACAAGGTTCACATGATCGTGATCACGGCGTAGGCAACCGCGCCCGCCCCCTGCGCGTTACGTCAGCGGTGCCGGCCGCACCGGCCACTTACCGGCCACCACCGTAGGTGGGGCCGCTTCGGGTGGTGGGCTCGATGCTTCCCGTCCTCAGGGCCGGGGTGTCCAGCCGGGTGGGGCGAGACGGGTGTCGGTGAGGATCCGCTCGACGGTCTCGTCGAGGGTGCTGTGCTGCGGAACGACGTGTTCGAGGCCGCCGGGCAGGAGGTCGTGGGGCTGGTACCAGCCGGCCATGTCCTCGGGGGAGAACTCGCCGGCCTGGGGGCGGGTGGCGTGGCGGCGCACGGTCTCGTCGAAGTCGGCGTCGAGGTAGTACAGGTGGCTGCGGCCGCGGTGGTCGGCGACGAGCCGGGCGAGCATCGGGCCGTAGCGCTCGGCGGCGAGGATGCCCTCGACGACGGTGTGGAAGCCGTGGTCCAGGGCGTGCCGGGCGACCAGGTCGATGAGGCCGATGTTCGCCCCGCCCGGGAGGTCGAGCTCGCGCAGGACGGCGCGTCGGAGCACGTCCTGCGCGACGACGGCCACGCCCCGCCCGTACGCGGCGCGCAGCCGCGCGGCGACGCTCGACTTGCCCGCCCCGCTCGGCCCGCGGACCACCACCAGCACGGTGTCCTGAGTTCCCGTCACGCCGGTACCGTACCGGCCGCGTACGGGGCCCTCCCGCGTACGCTGTGAGGCGCGGCTACGCTTCCGGCGGCACGCTGTAGTGGCTCAGGACGTGGTCCGCCGTGGACTTGTCCAGCAGGCGCAGTTCCCAAGGCCCGGAGTTGACGTCGAAGTCCTTGCCGAAGCCGACCCACTTGCCGGCCATGCGGCGGCCGGTCGGGTCGACCAGCAACTGAATAGCGCCGTGATACCTGGCCCCCTGGTAGTAGCCATCCTGCGCGGTCTGCTCCACCCAGGAACCCGTAACGATGTTCCGATCAACAGTGAGATCGAATGACAGCGGCGAGTCGGGATTGGACGACGCACCGGGGAGGGATCGCCCCGTGATCCGGTTGCCGTTCTGGGACAGCACGACGTGATGCAGACCGGTGAACGTGTTCTCCCGACTGCTGCTGTAGAACTCGTAGTGGCTGACCCATACCCCCGAGTAGTCCTCACCCGTAGGAGCGGGCGCAGTCTGCACGGGCACGCCCGGTTCATCACTGGTCACGTCGTGCCCTCCCGTACTGTCCACGCTGACCCTTGGCGGCAACTGTGGCGAGTCGAAGCCGAGGAATCTTGGTGACAGTCTCAAGGGCTCGAACGTACACCGGGCGGGGAGACCTCACCTCCCCTGACTCCCAACGTTGCACCAGGCGCTTGCTGGCGTCGTTCGGCTCCCCTTGGTCCTCCCCGGCCGCCCGCAGCCGCTTCGCGAACTCGTCCTGGCTGAGACGGAGTCCGAGGCGTACGGCCCGAAGGGTCTCGTTCGGCGTAGTCATGGCTAGAAGATAGGCCCAAACATCCTCTGAAGACGTCGAAATGACGTCTTGCCAGGATGCCGAAGTGACGCCTCCACGCCGTCGCAATGGTTCGCCGGGTTGGGGCACGATCGGTCTCCAACCCGCCACCAGAAGCAGGTAGGAGGTACCGCCCATGCACGTCGAGATCATCGTGTCCAAGCACAAGGGGGAGCCGAAGGACCCGCCGAAGCACCGGGGCAACCCGGCGCCGGAGCAGCCGCAGCCCGCCCCGCAGCCCAAGTAGTCACCTGACACACCGGGACCCCTGCCGACTGTGCACACGGTGGGGGCCCCGTTCACTCGGAGGAGTGCCCGTGGTTGACCCGAACCGGTTCCATATCGCCTACGCCATGCGGCAGTTCGCCGACGAGACGTGGACCAGTCGTGCCGAACGGTGGACGGCTTCGTTCTATGTTCCGGCCGAGAACATCGGCACAGCCGAGATCACCCGCGTGGTCCCCGGCTTGACGCCGAACCCCCGTGCTGCTCTGGACGCCGACCCGGGCCTGCTCGACCGTATCCCCCGCGTGGTCTTCACCGAGGACGGCGCCCTGACCCCCGCCGTGGCCAAGACGAATCCGACGCTGCTGCTCCTGCTGGAGTCCGTGCACGTCACCGACGCGTGGCGAGGCAAGGGGGTGGGCATGCGACTGGCCGTCGCCGCGCTCCGCCGGCTCGCCGTCCCCGGGGCGCTGGCCGTCTGCTATCCGGCCCCGATCCACGACCACGGGCCGGACGAACCGTGTTCCTACGCCTCCGACGACCCGGAGATCCGACGGCCGGACGAGGAGGCGATGACGAAGCTGCGCCGAGCCTGGGAACGGCACGGCTTCACGCACCTCGATCAGGGCGTGTACGCGATGGCGCTGAGCAGCCCATGAACGCCCCTGGGAACACCGAGGCCCCCGGACCCCTCGACGGAGCGTAACCCGGGGCCCGGTAGCCGGAATGGGCCGAGCAGCTCGGGCCGTTGCTCGCCGGGTAGGCCGGGCCCGGCACCTCCCGCCGCCCCGGGATGCCGGGGCGGCGGGAGGACCGGTGGCGGGGTCGGTCCCGTAGTGGTGTCAGGCGCCGAAGGAGACCTGGTCGACCGTCCAGAAGGCGCTGTTGGTGCCCGTGTAGCGGAACTGCAGGCGCGCGGTGGTGGCGCCGGCCGGCACGGTGACGGGCAGGTGCTCGACGGTGTTCAGGTCGGCGCGGTAGGACTTCACCAGCTGCGGGGCGCCGTTGTCGAAGACCACGTACACGTCGCCGGTCTGCGGGCCGTCGACCTTGTAGTTCGTCGCGAAGGACAGCGTGGCCCGGCCGAGGCCGGCGACCGGGTATGCCGGGCTGACCAGGGTGGAGTCGAACTGGCCGGCGCCGTGCGCCTTGTCGTCCCACTCGTCGGAGTCGGCGACCGCGAAGACGTTGCGGGCCCGCACGTTGGTCTCCCGGCCCTGTCCGAGCTGGGTGGCGCTCCAGAACTCGTCGGTGGCGAAGGCCCAGCCGCGCCACTCCGTCACCCCGCCGCTGGGCATCCGGGAGTTGTCGATGCTCCAGCCGCTGGGCGGCGTGTGCGTCCAGCCCCGGACCGTGGCCGGGATGCCCGTCTCGTCCACCCGGCCCTGGAGGGCGGGGCGCAGCGCGTCGAAGGCGTCCGGGGCGATCTCGTCGATCGGCTGCCCGTCCAGGCGCCAGGCGGGGTCGATCGGCGCGCCCTCGTGCTTGAGGACGGTCGGCGCGATGTCCACGGGCTTGACGTCGTAGCGCCGGGAGCCGGCCGGGTAGCCGGCGCCGTCGGCGATCACGAAGGTCTGCCGCTCGTTGGCGCTGTTGCCGCCGTGCCCGCCGGCGTCGGTGTGTCCGTGGTCGGTGGTGACGACGATCAGCCAGTCCTCCGAGCCGTACGCGGGGCGGGACTTGACGGCCTGCACGACCTGGCCGACGAGCGCGTCGACGGTGTGGATGGCGGCCGCGTACTGGGCGCTGGCGCCGCCGGAGGCGTGCCCGGCCTCGTCGATCCCGTCGAAGTGCAGGAAGGCGGTGTCCGGGTTGCCGTGGGCGAGGTAGTCGGCGGCGTCGGAGGCGGTCTTGGCGTCGTTCTCGTTCTCGGCGATCCGCAGGTCCGCCTTGCCGTTGAAGACGTTGCCGGTGATCGGGTTCCACGAGCCGATCACCAGTGTGGAGGCGGCCGGGTCGGCGGCCTCCAGGCGGCTGGCGAAGTCCGGGTACTGGTCGAACCGGGCGCCGGTGAACGCGTTGTCCTTGACCTGGTGCTTGTCGGGCCACACGCCGGTGGCGATGGTCGACCAGCCCGGCCCGGACAGGGTCGGCGCCAGCGGGTTGGCGTACAGGTTGCTGGTGGCGGTCATGCCGCCGGCCATCAGCGCTTTGAGGTTGGGCGCGTCGGCGGCCGCCAGCTTGTCGTAGCGGGTGCCGTCGACGCCGATGACCAGGGTCTTGGCCTGCTTGGTGCCGTCCGGCAGGCCCTTGTAGGTGGGGGCGGCGGGGGCGGCTGCGATGGGGGAGGCGGCTGCGGCGGAAGCGGCGGGGGAGGCGCCGGCGGGCGCCGACGGCAGCAGCACGGTGGCCGCGGCGGCTACGGCGGTGGCCACGGTGACGGTCCGGGTGGAGCGGGGAATGCGCACGGGGGCTCCCAACTGGGGGGCGACGCGGTGCGGTTGCACCGGCACCGAGGATGGGGCGCCCGTGCGAGGACGAGCCCTCCCCGGATCCACGGTTGTATGAACAACCGCCGAAATTAAGTCCAGACCGGTTACCATTCCGTGATCTAGGGGGCGCTGAACCGCCACTCGATGGCGCCGGACCGATGGCGCCGGACCACCGCTCGATAAGGTGGCGCGGTGAACCACGGCACCCCCCGGCCCCCCGTCGCCCCCGCCCGCTCCGGCGTCCCCGACCACGGCCGGGTGCCCAAGTACTACCTGGTCAAAGCCCAACTCGAAGAACTCATCGCCGAATTGGGCCCCGGCGGGCGCCTGCCCACCGAAGCCGACCTCGCCGAACGCCACCACGTCGCCCGCGCCACCGTCCGTCAGGCCCTGCGCGACCTCCTCCTCGAAGGCCGCCTGCGCCGCCAGGGCCGCGGCACCGTCGTCGCCGGCCCCAAGATCGAACAGCCGCTCTCCCTCGCCAGCTACACCGAAGGCGTCACCCGCCAGGGCCTGCGCCCCGGCCGCACCCTCATCACCCTCGACCGCCTCCCCGCCGACCCGCCCATGGCCCAGTGCCTCGCCGTCCCCGAAGGCGAACCCCTCTGGCACCTGGAGCGCGTCCTGCGTGCCGACGAGGAACGCGTCGGCCTGGAGTCCACCTACGTCCCCGTCGCCCGAGTCCCGCGCCTGGAGCGGGAGTTCGACCCCGAAGGCTCCTTCTACGGCTACCTGCGCGAGTGCGGCGTGCGGCTCGGCGGCGCCGACGAACGCATCGAGACGGTCCTCGCCACCCCCCGCGAAGCCCTGCTCATCGGCACCCCGCCCGCCCTGCCCATGCTGCTGCTCCACCGCCGCAGCCGCGACGCCGCGGGCCACCCCCTCGAACAGGTCCGCACCCTCTACCGCGGCGACCGCTTCAGCTTCACTCTCGCCCTGCATGCCCCCGACCGGGACTGAAGCCAGTACTGCGCTCCTCGCGGCAGGTGCGCGTACCGGCGCCGGTTCTCGTCCCATGCTGCGCGCGTCCGGTTCTCGTCCCATGCTGGAAGGGAGAGGGGGTACGGCGGCAGAGGAAGTGGTGGGGATGCGGACCGTTGTCGACCTCACGCGTTGCCAGGGCTACGCACAGTGCGTGTTCCTCGCGCCGAGGGTGTTCCAGCTGCACGGCGAGGAGGGACTGCTGTACGCCCCGGCCGTCCCCGACGACCAGGTCGAGCGCGTGCGCCAGGCCGCGGCGGCGTGCCCGGTCCAGGCCATCCTCCTCGGCGAGGAGGTGAGCGCTGATGGCCGGTGACCAGGGAGCCGGTGACCAGAGGGCCGGTTACCAGACAGAGGGCCGGATCGTCATCGTCGGCGCGTCGCTGGCCGGGTTGCGGGCCGCGGAGGCGCTGCGGGAGGAGGGGTTCACCGGCTCACTGACCGTGGTCGGCGACGAGCCTCATCCGCCCTACGACCGGCCGCCGCTGTCCAAGCAGGTGCTGCTGGGCCACGCTGCGGCGGACTCCACCGGGCTGCCGATGCGCCGGGATCCGGACGCCGAGTGGCGGCTGGGCGTACGTGCCACCGGCCTGGACCCCCTGGGGAAGCGGGTGATGCTGGCCGATGGCGAGTCGCTGCCGTACGACCGGTTGCTGATCGCCACCGGGACCCGGGCGCGGCCCTGGCCCCATCCGCAGGAGGCCGCCCTGGACGGGGTGTTCACCCTGCGTACCCGCGAGGACGCCGGCGGTTTGGCCGAGCGGTTGGCCGCCGGGCCACGGCGGGTGCTGGTGATCGGCGGCGGCTTCACCGGCTCGGAGATCGCTTCGGCCTGCCGGGAGCGCGGACTGGACGTCACCGTCGCCGAACGCGGCCCCGCACCTCTGGTGGGCGCGCTGGGCGGCACCCTGGCGAAACTCGCGGCCGCCATGCAGCGCAACCACGGTGTGGACCTGCGCACCGGCGTGACGGTCACCGCCCTGCGCGGGGACGGCGGCGGCCGCTTCACCGGCGCGGAGCTGTCCGACGGCAGCCGCGTCGAGGCGGACGTGTGCGTCGTGGCGCTGGGGGCGGTCCGCAACGTCGAGTGGTTGGCGGACTCCGGCCTGGCGGCGGGCCCGCGCGGAATCGCCTGCGACGCCGGGTGCCGCGCCTTCAACATGTACGGAATCGTCACTGACGACGTCTTCGTCGCCGGCGACGTCTCCCGTTTCCCCCACCCGCTGTTCGGTTACCAGATGCTCTCCCTCGAACACTGGGGGAACGCGGTCGAACAGGCCGGGGTGGCGGCCCACAACATGGTCAGCCCAGGGCCGCTGCGGCGCCCGCACCTCGCCCTCCCGACGTTCTGGTCGACCCAGTTCGGGCTCAACATCAAGTCGGTGGGCGTGCCCACCTTCTCCGACCACGTGGTCATCGCCCAGGGTTCTCTGGAGGCGCGCCGCCTGGCGATGGTCTACGGCTACCAGGGGCGGATCACCGCGGCGGTCACCGTCGACATGGCCAAGTCGATCGACTACTACCGGCACCTGATCGAGACGGCTGCGCCGTTCCCGCCCCCGCCCGGCGCGGCGGACCGCGCGCTCGCGGCGGACATCCCGATTCCGTCCGACGTGCCGGATCCGAAGGGGCTGTCCCACGGCCCCACCGTGGCGCTCACCGGATACCTGCCCGACCGTCGACTGACCGTGGTGCAGCCCCGCGGCTGACCCACGTCCCGCCCAACGACGAGGAGCCACCATGGACTCCGACACCCTGCTGGCACGGATCACCGACTACGCGAACCGCCCCGACCCCTACCCGCTGTACGCGGAACTGCGCGAGGCCGGTCCCGTCGTCCGGCAGGCAGACGGCAGCTACCTGATCGGCACCTACCACGAGGTCGCCGCCCTGCTCCACGATCCACGGATGAGTGTCGATCCCCGCACCTGCGGCGAGACGACGCACAAGCCGCCGTTCCTGCGGCTAGACGACCCGGAGCACCACCGACTGCGCACCTTGGCCATGCGGCCGTTCGGCCCCCCGCACAGCCCGGGCCGGGTCGATGCCATGCGCGGCGAGATCGTCCAGCTCACCGGGGAACTGACGGAGCCGTTCCAGGCGGGCGGCCGGATCGACATCGTCGACGACCTCGCCTACCCGCTGCCCGTCACGGTGATCTGCCGCCTGCTCGGCGTGCCGCGTGAGGACGAGCCGCTCTTCAGGGCGTGGTCCGACGCGCTCGTCGCGTCCGCCGACGTCCGGCCCGAGGCGGACTCCTCCGAGCGGGACGAGGCGGGCGCTGAGGCGGGCGAACAGGCGCGGGGCGAGATGGGCCGGTACCTGGCGGGCCTCGCCGAGAAGCGCCGTGGCAATCCGAGCGACGACCTGCTCTCCGCCTTCGTCAACGAACCGGACCCGGCCCTGCGGCTCACCCAGGAAGAACTCGCGGAAACCGCCGTGCTGCTGCTCATCGCCGGACACGAGACCACGGTGAACCTGATCGCCAACGGGGTGCTCACCCTGCTGCGCCAGCCCGAGCAGCTGGACCAGCTGCGTCGCGAACCGGACCTGCTGCCGCGAGCGGTGGAGGAACTGCTGCGCTACGAACCCCCGGTCCACATGCGCCAGCGCATCCCCCTCGCCGACATCGACATCGGCGGCACCACCATCCCCGCAGGCGCCTCCGTCGTGCTCGCGCTGGCCTCGGGCAACCGCGACCCCAAGCGGTTCCACGCGCCGGACCGGTTCGACCCCACCCGCCCGGACAACCAGCACCTCGGCTTCGGCAGCGGTATCCACCTGTGCTACGGCGCACCGCTCGCCCGCATCGAAGCCGAGGCCGCGCTCGGTGCGCTGATCCCCCGCCTCGGCGCGGCACGCCTGGTCCAGGATCCGCCCCCCTACCGGCAGAACGCCATGCTCCGCGGACCCCGCCACCTGCCCGTCCAGCTCTGAGGCCCCTCAGTGCACGGCCGTTTTGAGATCGTTTTGATCATGTGAGGTTTGTCGAGTCCCACGGTGATCTTCGTGGCGCGTCCAAGGTTCTGGCCTGTCCAGTGCCACGCAGGTCAGCCGCGGGGCAGCACGCCCAGGAGGGTTGCGGTCAGGGCCTGCTTCAAGTAGTCCTTCAGCTCCAGGTGGAAGCGGGCCAGGTCGGGCTCGGCCTGGTAGGCCGCCCGCAGGCTGGGCGGGGGTGTGCTGTACGCCGAGAGCGCGCCGGCCATGACCATGGTCTGCAGGCTGAACAGTGTTGCGTTTTCGCCCAGCTCCGGCAGGTACTTCAGGATCAGGGCGGTCATGGTTGTCAGGCGGTCCAGGGAGGCGCGCTTGTAGCGGGCTACGACCTCGACGGAGACGTTGTGTTCCAGGACGCTGCCCTGTGCGCCGAAGAGGTCGCACAGCACCGCTCGGCTGGAGAGCGAGCGGCTGAGGATCTCGGCCACCCCTGCCGCTCGCTCGGCCATGGGTAGATTTTCGTCGATGCCGGCCGCCAACTCGCCTGCCAGTTCCGTCAGCCACTCCTGCAGGAAGTGGTCCAGCAGTTCCAGCAGCACCGCCTCGCGAGACTCGAAGTAGCGCAGCACGTTCGGCTTCGCCAGGCCTACCCGGCGGCTGAGCTCGTTCAGGGTGACCGCGGCCACGGGCATCTCGTCGAGCATCGCCGACGCCGTGTCGAGGATCGCCCGTCGACGCATCTCCCGCTGCTCTTCGGTTCGCGCCCGCTGGAAAGTCATGATCACCAGACTAACTTAGGTACCTGCGGTACGTTGACAACGTACCGAAAGTACTTTAACGTCGTGCACAAGATACCTTCGGTACGTTAGTTAGTCGGGAGCCTGGCATGAGCGAGAAGTGGACGACGGCGAACATTCCGGACCAGCGCGGGCGGGTGGCCGTGGTGACCGGGGCCAACACCGGACTGGGGTACGAGACCGCCAAGGCGCTCGCCGAGCGCGGGGCGTCCGTGGTGCTCGCCGTGCGCAACGTGGAGAAGGGCCAGCAGGCCGCGGCCCGCATGACCGGCGACGTGACCGTGCAGGCGCTGGACCTGACCTCGCTCGACTCCGTCCGGACCGCGGCGGCGGCGCTGCGGTCCCGGCTCGACCGGCTCGACCTGCTGATCAACAACGCCGGCGTGATGTACACCCCGAAGCAGACCACCCGGGACGGCTTCGAGATGCAGTTCGGCACCAACCACCTCGGCCACTTCGCGCTCACCGGGCTGCTGCTGGACCTGATGCTGCCGGTGCCCGGCTCGCGCGTGGTGACGGTCAGCAGCACCGGCCACCGCATCCGGGCCGCGATCCACTTCGACGACCTGCAGTGGGAGCGGTCGTACAGCCGGGCCGCCGCCTATGGTCAGTCCAAGCTGGCCAACCTGATGTTCACGTACGAGCTGCAGCGTCGGCTCGCCACGCACGGCACCACCGTCGCGGTGGCCGCGCACCCCGGCGTGTCCAGCACCGAGCTCGCCCGCAACCTCCCCGCGGCCTTCCGGCTTCCGCTCACCTGGCTCGCGCCGCTGATCACCCAGAAGCCGGCGATGGGCGCGCTGCCGACCCTTCGGGCCGCCGCCGACCCCGCCGCGCTCGGCGGCCAGTACTACGGTCCCGGCGGACGCGGCGAGTTCATGGGCCACCCCCGGCTGGTCACCTCCAGCCCGGAGTCGTACGAGGTGGTCGTCCAGCGGCGGCTGTGGGCCGTCTCCGAAGACCTCACCGGGGTGAAGTTCCCCGTCGTTCAGTCCGGGCGGAACTCGTTTCCCTCCGGATCGGCCAGCACGGTGTAGCGCGTCGTCCGGGAACGCCTGACACGGATCCGGGCCGGGCGTCGGTGACCGACTCCGGCGAGTAGACACCCGGCTGCGGAGCGGGACACCTCGGCTTGCCGTCCGGTCCGCGGCCTTGTTGCCCACGGGCATGCGTCCGCGCGGGCCGGGGCGGCGTCCTATGGCCAGTCGCGTCCTATGCGGGGCCGGTGTCGTCCTGTGCGAGCCCGATCGCGTCCGCCGCGGTGGGCCCCGCAGCCGCCGCCGGCGTGCGGAGCACGGCCTTGAGGACCATCGGTACAGCCGTTAGCGCTAAGCACTTGATCTTGACCGGCTAAGGGCTGTCCCGTAACTGCTGGTCGCGGGTGAGGTGATCTTGCCGTGGCTGGTGTGATCACGGCGTCGGAGCCGTCCTGGATAGCCCCGTTCACCGGACTGAGCCCGCGGGACTTCCGCAAGCTGATGA
>NZ_JBHXTQ010000033.1:0-51051 GCF_042677305.1 Kitasatospora sp. NPDC127121
GCCCGGAGGCGTGCACCTCCGGGCCGATGGCGGGCTGACGCCAACCCCCTTCGGCCGCCCGGGAACCCGGGATCGGACGATCGCGGGCTCAGGCGGTCGCGGGCTCAGGCGACGTCGAACCGGTCCAGGTTCATCACCTTGACCCAGGCCGCGACGAAGTCCGCCACGAACTTCTCCTTCGCGTCGTCGCTCGCGTAGACCTCGGCGACGGCGCGCAGTTCGGAGTTGGAGCCGAAGACCAGGTCGGCCCGGGTGCCGGTCCACTTGAGCGCGCCGGTGGCCGCGTCCCGGCCCTCGAAGGTGTGCCCGTCCTCCGAGGTGGCCTTCCACTCCGTGCCCAGGTCGAGCAGGTTGACGAAGAAGTCGTTCGTCAGGGCCTCGGGGGTCCCGGTGAGGACGCCGTGCGGGGACTGCTGGTAGTTGGCGCCCAGCACGCGCAGGCCGCCGACCAGCACGGTCAGTTCGGGCGCGCTCAGGGTCAGCAGGTTCGCCTTGTCGAGCAGCAGGTACTCGGCGGCCAGCCGGCTGCCCTTGCCCACGTAGTTGCGGAAGCCGTCCGAGGTCGGCTCCATCGCCGCGAAGGAGTCGACGTCGGTGAGCTCCTGCGTCGCGTCCGCCCGGCCGGGCGTGAACGGCACCACCACGTCGCGGCCGGCCGCCCGGGCGGCCTTCTCCACGCCGACGCCGCCGGCCAGCACCACCACGTCCGCCAGCGAGACCTGCTTGGCGCCGGACCGGGCGTTGAACTCCTGCTGCACGCCCTCCAGGGTGCGCAGCACCGAGGCCAGCCGGTCCGGCTCGTTGACCTCCCAGCCGATCTGCGGCTGGAGCCGGATCCGGCCGCCGTTGGCGCCGCCGCGCTTGTCGCTGCCGCGGAACGAGGAGGCCGCCGCCCACGCGGTGGACACCAGCTCGGACACCGACAGCCCGGAGGCGGCGATCCGCTCCCGCAGGGCGGCGACGTCTGCGGCGTCGATCTGCTGGTAGTCGACCGCGGGCAGCGGGTCCTGCCACACCAGTTGCTCGGCCGGGACCTCCGCGCCGACGTAGCGGGCGAGCGGGCCCATGTCGCGGTGGGTCAGCTTGAACCAGGCGCGGGCGAAGGCGTCCGCGAGCTCCTCGGGGTGCTCCAGGAAGCGCCGGGAGATCGGCTCGTAGACCGGGTCCAGGCGCAGCGACAGGTCGGTGGTCAGCATCGTCGGGGCGTGCCGCTTGGACGGGTCGTGGGCGTCCGGGACGGTGTCCGCTCCGGCGCCGCCCTTCGGCTTCCACTGGAAGGCGCCGGCCGGGCTCTTGGTCAGCTCCCACTCGTAGCCGAACAGCGTCTCGAAGAAGCTGTTGTCCCAGGTCACCGGGGTGGCCGTCCAGGCGCCCTCCAGGCCGCTGGTGATCGCGTCCCCGCCCTTGCCGGTGCGGAAGGTGCTCTTCCAGCCGAGGCCCTGCTGCTCGATCGGGGCGTCCTCGGGGTCGGGGCCGACGTTGTCCGCCGGGCCCGCGCCGTGGGTCTTGCCGAAGGTGTGGCCGCCGGCGATCAGCGCGACGGTCTCCTCGTCGTTCATCGCCATCCGGTAGAAGGTCTCGCGGATGTCGCGGGCGGCGGCGAGCGGGTCCGGGGTGCCGTTGGGGCCCTCGGGGTTGACGTAGATCAGGCCCATCTGGACGGCGGCGAGCGGGCGCTCCAGCTGGCGGTCGCCGGTGTAGCGCTCGTCGCCGAGCCAGGTGGTCTCCGGGCCCCAGTAGACGTCCTCGTCCGGCTCCCACTCGTCCACGCGGCCGCCGCCGAAGCCGAAGGTCTCGAAGCCCATCGACTCCAGGGCGACGTTCCCGGCCAGGATCATCAGGTCGGCCCAGGAGAGGTTGCGGCCGTACTTCTTCTTCACCGGCCACAGCAGGCGGCGGGCCTTGTCCAGGCTGGCGTTGTCGGGCCAGCTGTTCAGCGGGGCGAAGCGCTGCTGCCCGGCGCCGGCGCCGCCGCGGCCGTCGCTGATCCGGTAGGTGCCCGCGCTGTGCCACGCCATCCGGATGATGAAGGGGCCGTAGTGCCCGTAGTCGGCCGGCCACCACGCGTGCGAGGTGGTGAGGGCCGTCTCGATGTCCCGCTTCACGGTCGGAAGGTCGAGGGATCCGAACGCCGCGGCGTAGTCGAAGTCCGCGCCGAGCGGATTCGCCACGGCCGGATTCTTCGCGAGGATCTTCAGATTGAGCCGCTCCGGCCACCACTGGCGGTTTCCGCCGCCCTGGGTGGGGTGCGGCGCGCGCCCGTGGGCCACCGGGCAGCCCCCCGTGCCCTCCGCCTGCGGCTCGGGTTCGGTAACGATGGGATCGTGGTTCTCAGACATGGAAATCCTTCCCTACAAGGCGGATCACGGTGTCTTGACTGCTACTTCCTGCTACCCAGGCTATCGCCGGAGCCGATCCTACGATGGACACGATCCACGTCAAGAACGACACCAAAGGCATATCCGATCGGGAACCGGAGCGAAGCCGAAATCACTTGGTAAAATCCTGACCTCCCATTGACCTGAATAGGTGAACCGATATGAGTGACCTGCTGGAACGACTGCGCGGACGCGGCTGGCGCCTCACCTCCCAGCGGCGTGTCGTGGCGGAGGTCCTGGACGGCGAGCACGTTCACCTCACCGCCGACGAGGTCCACGCCCGAGCCGCCGAACGCCTGCCCGAGATCTCCCGGGCCACCGTCTACAACACCCTCGGCGAACTGGTCACCCTCGGCGAGGTCACCGAGGTCTCCACCGACGGCCGGGCCAAGCGCTACGACCCCAACGCCCACCACCCGCACCAGCACCTCGTCTGCACCCACTGCGGCACCATCCGCGACGTCCACCCCACCGACGACCCCCTCACCGCCCTCCCCGCCGACCAGCGCTTCGGCTTCACCGTCACCGACGCCGCCGTCACCTACCGCGGCCTCTGCCCGACCTGCACGGGCTGACCACGGCCTGACCACGGGCCAGGACTCCCGGTCCCGCCCGGACCGAGGACCGGCATTCCCTGCGAAGATCGGGGGATGGAACTGACGATGGTTGACGTCATACCGGGAAACGCCGCCATGGCGACCGATGTCGGGCCGCTGATACGGCAGTTGAGGCCGGCCCTGACCGCCGAGGGGTTCGCCGCCTTCGCCGCCGAGGCGCACGCGCAGGGGCTGGTCTTCACCGCCGCGTACGACGGTCGCGGGCGGTGCGTCGGGGTGGCGACCCACCGGGTGCTGGCGACCAGCCGCGGCCGGCTGCTGTTCGTCGACGACCTGGTGACCGACCGCGCGGTGCGGTCGGCGGGGGTCGGCGGGCGGCTGATGGCGGAGCTGGAGGAGCGGGCCCGGCGGACGGGGTGCGCCCGGATCGAGCTCGACTCGGGGGTGACCAACCACGGCGCGCACCGCTTTTATCACACGGCCCGGATGTCGATCGTCGCCCTGCACTTCGCCCGCGAGATCCGGGCCGGTTCGTAGCGGTTCGAGGGGACGGCCGGTTCACGGCCCGCGATGCCGGCCGGTTCGCGGCCGTTCGCCGCGGCCCCGGGCCGGAGTTGACACGGAATCACGGAGTTGACGGACCCGCCGGCCTGCCCTTGACCCCCTCCGGGGCCGGGCTGGGACGATCCCCGGCATGGGCGAAACCATCAACGAGAAGCAGCCGATATTCTCCGCCGACGCCGACATTCGCATTTCCGCGACACCGATCGAGGTCTACGCGGTGATCAGCGACCTGCCGCGCAGCGGCGAATGGAGCCCGGAATGCCTGGGCGGTGAATGGACGGTCGGCGAGCCGGCCGCCGTCGGGTCCGTGTTCCGCGGCGACAACCTCCGCGGCGACGACATCGTCGCCTGGGCGCCGGTGGTCCGCGGCCGGTGGACGACCCAGTCCGAGGTGGTCACCGCGGAGCCGGGCCGGACCTTCCGGTGGGCGATACACAACTCGGACGGCCAGAAGCAGGAGAGCATCTGGGGCTTCGACATCGAAGCAGCCGAGGGCGGCGGCAGCCTGCTGACCCACCACTTCCGAATGGACTCGGCCACCCAGGGCATCAAGGGCATCACCGCGGAGATGGACGCGGCCGAGAAGCAGCGCTTCTTCGCGGAGTGGGGCGACAAGATCTCCGGCGATCTGGCCGCCACCCTGCAGCGCATCAAGGCCGTCATCGAAGAGGCGTGACGCCGGGCGGTATCCGGCCTTTCCGCGATTCGCCCGGAATTCCCGGGCTCGTGCCCGGGCACGCGGCCATTCGGACGCCCGGGCACGCCAATTCACCTCGGACGGTGTCCCTTTCACCGCGGGTGGTGTCCATTCCATTCACGTCAGGCGCCGACGGCGCACAGCCGCGGCCCGGGAGGCGTACAGGTGCTTCTTCAACGTATCGGAAACCGGGGAATTCAGCTCGGGATGCTCTTCGAACGCGCCGCGGCCAGACACGGCGCGAACGTCCTCATCCTCGACCACGACCTCGACGCGGCACCGGAGTTGGGCCGCAGGGCGACTGTCGCCGAGGTGTCGGACCTGGTGGACGACCTGGCCTCCCGGCTCTGGGCGGCGGGCGTGCGGCCGAGCCGGCGGGTGGTGGTGTACAAGGCCGACGGCTTCGACATCACGCTGCTCGCGTGCGCGGCGGCGCGGATCGGGGCCGTCCCGGTCCTGCTGTCGCCGGCTCTGGACGGCGCGACGGTCGCCGAGCTGGTCCGCCGCACCGACCGGCCGTTCCTGGTGACCGACCAGGAGAAGCTGGAGAACGTGCTGCCCGAGACGGTCTTCGACCTCGCCGACCGGGTGGTGCTGACCTCCGGCTCGTACCAGGACGCCGTCGAACTGCGGGCGCTGGCCGGGGTGGAGAGGGTCAAACCCGTCATCATGCCGGCCGACCACCCGACCCTGATCACCCACACCTCGGGCACCACCGGGACGCCCAAGCTGGCCGTGCACACCGGGTTCAGCCTGCAGTCCCGCTACCGCCCGCAGGCCTCCGTCATCGCCCCGCTGATCCCGGGCCGGGAGACCATCGCCATCCACGTCTCCTTCGTCCACTCCCGGCTGATCACCGCGCTGGCGATCTCGCTCTACCGCGGCTTCCCGCTGGTCGTGCTGCGCGAGTCGGACCCGAAGCACGTCGGCGACCTGTTCGCGCGGCTGAAGCCGGGAATCCTGGAGGCGCACCCCAACTCCTTCATGGAGTGGGAGGAGTTGGCGCAGGACCCGCGCGGCCCGCTGTCCAACGTCAAGCTGTTCAGCAGCACCTTCGACGCGATCCACCCGCGGACCGTGCACCGGTTGCTGCGCGCCACCCGGCGCCGCTCGCCGCTCTTCGGCCAGCTGTACGGGCAGAGCGAGATCGGCCCGGCCATCGTCCGCGGCTTCACCCGGCGCCGCACCCTGGACGACGACGGCCGCTGCGTCGGCATGCCGTTCCCCGGGATGACCGACGTCCGGGTGGTCAGCCGGAACGGCAACCCGCCGTCCGAGCGGAACCCGGGCTTCATCGAGGTGCGCAGCGACGGACGCATCGTCACCTATCTCGGCGAGCAGGACCGCTACGACGCCCAGGTGTCGGCGGACGGCTGGTGGCGGATGGGCGACGTCGGCTACCGCACCAAGTGGGGCTGCGTGCACCTGCTGGACCGCGAGGTCGACCTGATCGAGGGCTTCGGCAGCACCCTCGCGGCCGAGGACACCCTGTTCGGCCAGCTGCCCGGCCTCGCCGAGGTCATCATCATCCCCGGCCCGGACGGCAGGGCCGTGCCGGTGGTGTGCACCAAGGACGACGAACCACTGGACCTGGCGGCCTGGCGGCGCGCCGCGGCGTCGCTGCCGCCGATGGCCGAGCCGGTCCACCGGCGGCTGGAGGAGCTGCCGAGGACCGCCACCACCAAGATCAAGCGCCTGGAGCTCGCCCGCCTGCTGCTCGCCGAAGCCCCGCAGGGCACCCGGGTGGACGTGGAAGACGTGGAGGACGTGAAGCCGTGAGTGAGCGAACCGAGCTCGTCATCGAGAGGTGCGCGTGGGCGCATGCCCCTGCCGAGCGAAGCGAGGTGGGCGCATGAGCACAGTGGGCAGCAAGGCGGCACTGGAGGTCTGCGTCATCGGGGCCGGCCCGCGCGGCCTGTCCGTTCTGGAACGGCTCTGCGCCAACGAGCGCGCAGCGCCCTCGCACGGCTCCATCACGGTGCACATGGTCGACCCGGCCGCGCCCGGCGCCGGCGCCGTCTGGCGCCAGGACCAGTCACGGCACCTGCTGATGAACACCGTGGCCTCGCAGATCACCGTGTACACCGACGACAGCTCCCGGATCGACGGCCCGATCGAGCCCGGTCCGAGCCTGTGGGAGTGGGCGGTGGAGGTCGCCGAGGCCGGCGCGGCCTCCGGGCAGGACGAGGAGTGCGTGGCCGAGGCCCGCGCCCTGCAAGCCGACAGCTACCCCACCCGGGCGTTCTACGGGCGCTACCTGAACGCGAGCTTCCGCCGGGTGGTGGACGGCGCGCCCGCGCACGTCACCGTCCAGGTGCACCGCTCGCGGGCGGTGGCGATGGCGGACACCCACGGTGTCCCCGGCGGCCCGCAGGGCATCCGCCTGGAGAACGGCAGCCGGCTCAACCGCCTGGACGCCATCGTGCTCGCCCAGGGCCACGTCGCGGCCCGGCCGACCCCGCACGAGGAACGGACGGCGAGCCTGTCCCGGATCCACCACCTCACCTACATCACCCCGGCCAACCCGGCGGACCTCGACCTGAGCGGCATCCTGCCGGGCCAACACGTCCTGTTGCGCGGCCTCGGGCTGAACTTCTTCGACCACATGGCCCTGTTCACGGTCGGCCGGGGCGGCGCCTTCGTCCGCGCGGACGGACGGCTGGTGTACCGGCCGTCGGGCCGGGAGCCGAAACTGTTCGCCACTTCGCGCCGCGGCATCCCGTACCACGCCCGCGGCGAGAACGAGAAGGGCGCGTACGGCCGTTACTTCCCCCGGTTGCTGACCGCCGAGTACATCGCCGGGCTGCGCGAGCAGTCCGCGGCCGGCGAGCCGGTGCAGTTCCGCACCGACCTGTGGCCGCTGATCGCGCGCGAGGTGGAGAGCGTCTACTACGGCACACTGCTCGAAGCGAAAGGCCGCGGCGCCGAGCGGGAGCCCTTCGTCCAGCGGTACCTGACGGTCGCCCACGGCGGCGGCTTCGCGGCCCTGCTCGACGAGCACGGCATCCCCGAGTCGGAGCGCTGGGACTGGGAGCGACTCTTCCGCCCTTACGGGGACCGGGAGTTCACCGGGCCGGAGGACTTCCGCGACTGGCTGCTCGGGTACCTGGCCGAGGACGTCGAGGCGGCCCGCGCCGGCAACCTCAGCGGCCCGCTCAAGACCGCCCTGGACATCCTGCGCGACCTGCGCAACGAGATCCGCCTCGCGGTGGACCACGGCGGGCTGGAGGGGAACTCGCACCGGGACGACCTGGAGGGCTGGTACACCCCGCTCAACGCCTTCCTGTCGATCGGCCCGCCGGTCTCCCGGATCGAGGAGCTGATCGCCCTGATCGAGGCCGGGGTGGTCGAACTCACCGGCCCGGGCACCGAGATCCGGATCGACACCGAGGCGGCCGCCTACGTGCTCACCTCCCGGGCGGTGCCCCAGCCGCCGGTGCGCGCCACCGTCCTGATCGAGGCCCGGCTGCCCGAACCCGACCTGCGCCGCACCACCGACCCGCTGCTGCAGCACCTGCTGAGCACCGAGCAGGCCACCGCGTACCGGATCCCGGGCACGGGCGGCACCGATTACGAGACCGGCGGCCTGGCCGTCACCAAACGGCCGTACCGGCTGCTGGACACCCGGGGCCGCGCGCACCCGCGGCGCTACGCCTACGGGGTGCCGACCGAGTCGGTGCACTGGGTGACGGCGGCCGGAATCCGGCCCGGCGTGGACTCGGTGACGCTCGGCGACTCGGACGCGATCGCCCGCTCGCTGCTCGCCCTGCCGCCCACCACCCAGCTGCCCTTCGGGGTCCGGCCGGACGCGGCCGTCACCGACCTGACCGGAGTGCTGATATGACCGACCCTGACGAGCCGGTCGCCCCGCACGGACCCGGCGACCCGCACGACGCGCATGACGCGCACGACGCGGCCGGCATCCTGACCGACTCCGGGCTGCTCTCGCCGGTCCGCGCCGGGACGCCGGTCGAGGCCGCCGTCTGCGACCGGGCCTGGCTGCAGGCCATGCTGGACGCCGAGGCGGCGCTGGCCCGGGCCCAGGCCGGGCTGGGCACCCTGCCGAAGACCGCCGCCGACACCATCACCCGCCTGGCCCGCGCCGAGCTGCTGGACCTGCGGGCCCTCGCGGTCGAGTCCCGGGAGACCGCCAACCCGGTGGTCGGGCTGGTCCGGGCGCTGACCGGGGTGGTGGCGGCCGAGGACCGGGCCGCCGCCGAGTACGTCCACCGCGGCTCCACCAGCCAGGACGTCCTGGACACCGGCGCGATGCTGGTGGCCGCCCAGGCCCTGCGGATCATCCGCGCCGACCTCGCCCGCACCGCGCGGGCCCTGGCCGTCCTCGCCGAACGGCACCGGGACACCGTCCTCCCCGGCCGCACGCTCGCCCTGCAAGCCGTACCGACCACCTTCGGCCTCAAGGCGGCCGGCTGGCGCCGGCTCGTCCTGGACGCCGAGCAGCGGCTCGGGCACGTCGCCGAGCACGGTCTGCCGGTCTCGCTCGGCGGCGCCGCCGGCACCCTCGCCGGGTACCTGGAATACGCCCGGATCGACGGCGCGGCCGCGAACGGGGCGGCGCCCGACCCGGGCGACTACCTGGACCGGCTGCTCACCGCCTTCGCCGCCGAGACCGGGCTGGCCCGCCCGGTGCTGCCCTGGCACGCGCTGCGCACCCCGATCGCCGACCTCGCGGGCGCGCTGGCCTTCACCGCCGGCGCCCTCGGCAAGATCGCGATCGACGTGCAGTCGCTGACCAGGACGGAGGTCGGCGAGGTGGCCGAGCCCACCGCGGCCGGGCGCGGCAGCTCCTCCGCGATGCCGCACAAGCGCAACCCGGTGCTGGCCACCCTGATCCGTAGCGCCGCGCTGCAGGTGCCGGTGATCGCCACCGGGCTCACCCAGTGCCTGCTGGCCGAGGACGAGCGCTCGGGGGGCGCCTGGCACGCCGAGTGGCAGCTGCTGCGCGAGGCGCTGCGGCTGACCGGGGGCGCCGCGCACACTGCGGTGGAGCTCGCCGAGGGGCTGGAGGTCCGGCCCGAACGGATGCGCACCAACCTGGAACTGACGGGTAGTCAGATCATCTCGGAACGGATCGTCGCCGTCCTGGCGCCCCGACTCGGCAAGGCGACGGCCAAGCAGCTGCTCACCGAGGCCTCCGGCGAGGCCGACCACGATGGGCGGCCACTGGAGCAGGTGCTCGCCGAACTGCCTGCTCTCGACGGCATGTTCGGCAGGGCCGAGCTCTCTCGGCTGTGCGATCCGACCTCGTACACCGGGGCGGCCGGCCCCCTCGTCGACCGGGCCCTGCGCGAGCCGTGAGGCCGGCCCGGCGCCGGCGCCCCGGCGCCGGACTCCCGAGCGATCTGCGACCAACCGAAGGGGAAGAGGAGCATGTTCCTGCAACGCGTCGGCAACCGAGGCATCCGACTGGGCACGGTCTTCGACCGCGCGGCCGCCCGTCACCCGGCGAGCCCGGTCTACCTCGACCACGACCTCGACATCGCCCCGGAGCTGGGCCGGCGGGTCACCCTGACCGAACTCGCCGATCTGGTCGACGACTTCGCCGCCCGACTGTGGGCTTCCCAGGTCCGCCCCGGCTCGCACGTGGTGATCCACAAGTCGGACAGCTTCGACATCTCCCTGCTCGCCTACAGCGTCGCCCGGGTCGGCGGGGTACCGGTGCTGCTGTCCCCGAAGCTGGACGGCACCACCGTCGCCCGCCTGCTGGGGCGGCTGTCCCGGCCGACGCTGCTCACCGACGCGGCGAAGCTGGAGCAGGAACTCCCGTCCGAGGTGTTCGACCTGACCGAGCGGGTGCTGGTGGCCACCGGGGAGTTCCCGGGCGCGACCGCGCTGGCCGGGCTGGCCGGGGTCGAGCGGGTGGCACCCGTGATCATGCCGCAGGACCAGCCGGCCCTGATCACCCACACCTCGGGCACCACCGGCCTGCCCAAGCTCGCCGTCCAGACCGGCATCACGATCCAGGCCCGCTGCCGCCCGCAGTCGGTGCTGCTCGCCCCGGTCGGGCGGCACGAGCCGATCGCCGTACACGTCTCCTTCGCCCACTCGCGGATGATCAGCGGGGCCGCGCTGTTCGCGCTGCGCGGCCACCCCATGATCATCCTGCGGGACGACGAGCCGGAGCACGTCGCGAAGCTGTTCGCCCGGATCCCCCCGGGGGTGATCGAGTCCCACCCCAACACCCTGCTGAGCTGGGAGGTCCTGGCGGACCACCCGGCGAAGCCGCTGGCCAAGGTCCGCTGCTTCAGCAACACCTTCGACGCCATCCACCCGCGCACGGTCGACACCCTGCTGGGCGCGTCCGAGCGCAGCCTGCCGTTCTTCGCCCAGACGTACGGGCAGAGCGAGACCGGCGCCATCGCCGCCCGCACCTACACCCGGCACCGCCGCAGCGGCGCCGACGGCCGCTGCGTCGGGCGGACCTTCCCCGGGATGACCGAGGTCCGGGTGGTCAGCCGGGACGGCAGGCCGGTGACCAAGAACTCCCCCGGCCACATCGAGGTGCGCAGCGGCGGGCAGATCGTCACCTACTTCGGCGAGCGGGAGCGCTTCGAGGGCCAGTTCTCGCGGGACGGCTGGTGGCGGATGGGCGACCTCGGCTACCGCACCCGGTGGGGCTGCCTGCACCTGCTGGACCGCGAGGTCGACGAGATCCCGGGGATCAACAGCACCCTGGACCTGGAGGACAAGCTGTTCACCCGGCTGCCCGAGCTGCTGGAGGTGATCATCGTGCCCGGCGGGGACAAGGCCCCGGTGCCCGTGGTCTGCACCCGGGACGACCAGCCGCTCGACCTCGCCCGCTGGAACCGCGCGGTGGCCGGCCTGCCCACCCTGGCCCCGCCGGTGCAGCGCCGGCTGGACGAGCTGCCGCACACCGCCACGACCAAGGTGAAGCGGCTGGAGCTGGCCAGGGAGCTGGCCACGGCCGAGGAGGCCTGAGCCGACGCTTTTCAGGAGGGGCCGACGTGTGTCAGGAGGGGCCGATGGCCGGCAGGCTCCGCAGGACGGACCGCAGGTCCCCGGGCCCGAGCCGGACACCGAAGTCCTCCGCGAGGACGGCGGCGTACCGCTCGTCGGTGAGGTCCGCAGCCTCCGTCGTGCCGTCGGCGCGGCCGACGACCAGCCGCCGGCCGTCGAGGGAGAGCCGGCGCTGCGGCGTGATCCTGGACAGGTAGGCCCGGCCGGTGAACGGGGAGCGCTCGTGGGTGGAGGTGTAGTGGTTCATCACCACGCAGTCGACCTGGTGCAGCGGCAGGCCCGTCTCGAACCGGTAGAGCGGCAACCACCCGTCGGGGCGAAGGAGTTCGAGCACCCAGCAGTCCGGCTCCGAGCCGATCCGGCGGAGCCGGTGAGTCCAGCCGTCGGGCTCGGCCAGGGCGCCGTCGGTCAGCGGCAGCGGCTCCAGCGGCCCCTTGTCGCCGAAGCCGACGTCGGCGAGGAAACGCACCTGGCCGACCGTCACCAGCAGCACCAGGTGGGTGCGTGGCAGCGGTCGGCCGGCGTTCAGCAGGGCTCGGGCGGCGAGCCTGGTGACCTGGAAGCCCAGGCGTTCCAGCACTGCGGCGAAGAGCAGGTTCTGTTCGAAGCAGTAGCCGCCGCGGCCGCCGGCGACCAGCTTGGCCTGGACGCGGTCCAGGTCGAGCGGGACGCCGCGGCCGAGCGGGATGTCGAGGTTCTCGAACGGGAGGGCCAGCAGGTGGGCGCGGTGCAGCCGGCGCAGCGTCCCGGGCTCGGGGGGCAGCGGACCGGGGACGCCGGTGCGGGCCAGGTAGGCCCCGACGTCGAGCAGTTCCGCTCCCCATTCGCCGGTGGCGCGGTCATCGCCCATCCTGTCGGCCCCTCTCCCGTGCGCTCTCCCGGAGACTACCCGGCAAGGATCGCCCCGGCACGGAGGACCTCGGCGATCAGGCCGCCGACGATCCGGGGGCCGTCCTGGGTGAGCACCGACTCGGCGTGGAACTGCATGGACGCGAAGTGCGGGCCGCGCAGGGCGTGCACCTCGCCGGTCTCCCGGTCGCGGGCGGCCTCGACGGTGCCGACGCCGTCCACGTCGACCGTGTCGTGCGGGCTGATGGCGGCGAAGGTGTTGTAGAAGCCCACCCGCTCGCGAGCGCCGAACAGGTCGATCTCGCGTTGGACGCCCTGGTTGGGGACGTCCCGGCGGCGCAGCGGCAGGCCGAGCAGGGTGGACAGCACCTGGTGACTGAGACAGACCGCGACGAACGGGCGCCGCCGGGCGAGCAACTCGGCCACCGCGGAGCGCAGACAGGCGATCTTGGGGTGGTCGGCCTGCCGCGGGTCGCCCGGCCCCGGGCCCATCACGACCAGGTCGAAGCCGTCGAAGGCGTACTGCTCGTCGAATCGACGGATCGTCACCTCAAGCCCCAGTGACATGAGTTGGTGGCCGATCATGGCGGTGAAGGTGTCCTCGGCGTCGATCACGAGCACCCGACGCCCGGCGAATTCGGCGAGCCGCCGGCCGCGGTCCGCGTCCTCGGCCAGCCAGAAGTCCGAGATGCCGGTGTTGCGCCGCTCCAGCGCGGCCAGTACCCGCGGGTGGCCGGCGAAGGTGCGCGGGCCTCCGGCTTCCAGCGCGGCCAGCAGCCCGGCCGCCTTGGCCCTGGTCTCGGCGACCTCGGAGGCCGGGTCGGAGTGGCGCACCAGGGTGGCGCCGACTCCGATCCGGATCCGGCCGGCGGTGTCGATGTCGGCGGTGCGGATCAGGATCGCGGAGTCCATCGTGCGCCCGCCGTGCTCGTCCCGGCCGATCAGCGCGGCCACGCCGCTGTAGTAGCCGCGCCCGGCGGGCTCGTAACGGCGGATGACCCGGGCGGCGCTCTCCAGCGGGCTGCCGGTGACGGTCGGGGCGAACATCGTCTCGCGGAGGATCTCGCGCGGGTCGCGGTCGGTCCGGCCCTCGATGAGGTACTCGGTGTGCGCGAGCCGGGCCATCTCCTTGAGGTACGGGCCGACCACCCGGCCGCCGCCCTCGCAGATCCGGGCCATCATCTTGAGCTCCTCGTCGACCACCATGTAGAGCTCGTCGGCCTCCTTGCGGTCGGCGAGGAAGTCCATCACGCCGGCCAGGGTGGGGCCGGAGGCCGGGTAGCGGTAGGTTCCGCTGATCGGGTTCATCACGGCGACGCCGTCGGCCAGGCTGATGTGCCGCTCGGGGCTGGCGCCGACGAAGGTCCGCTCCCCGGTGTGCACGACGAAGATCCAGTAGGCGCCCGCCTCGCGCTCCGTCAGCCGGCGGAAGAAGGCCAGCGCGGCGTGCAGGGTGTAGTCGCTGATCTCGGCCAGGAAGGTGCGGCGGACGACGAAGTTGGCGCCGACGCCCTGCCCGATCTCCTCGGCGACCACCCGGCGGACGATGTCGGCGTACTCCTCGTCGCCGAGGTCGAAGCGGGCGCCGGTCAGCTCGGTGGGCCGGTCCGGGATCAGCGCCAGCGCTTCGTCGAGGTCGACGGTGGCGTGCTCGGTCACCGTCATGGCGAGCAGCGGGGCACCGTCGTCCTGGGCCTCGAAGCCGCGCTCGGCGATCTGCCGGTACGGGACCAGGACCAGGACCTCCGGGCCCGGGCGGCCGGGCTCGGGGCCCAGCGGGACACCGTCCAGCGTGTGCGCGGTGGCGACCTCGCCGAACAGGACGTCCAGCGTGCCCGGGCCGGTGGTCTCGGGCCGGTGCAGGAGGGCGAAGGCGGGCGGCCGCTCCGCGAGCACCCGGCGCAGCAGTTCCTCGGTCGTCCGGTCCGTCGTCCGCTCGCTTGCCCGGTCGCTCGTCCGGTCCGTCGTCGGCTCGCTTGCCCGGTCCGTCGTCCGGTCGGTCATGCGAAGGTCTCCTTGGCGGTGATCAGCATCGCGCAGCGCGCGGCGGCGTACTCCAGGGCGAGCCGGTGGTGGGCGGCGGAGAAGTCCGCGACGGCGTCGGCGACCAGGAACGGCCGGATGTCGTTGGTGAAGGCGTCGACGGCCGTCATCAGTACGCCCACGTGGGCGTACACGCCGCACAGGATCAGCTGGTCGCGGCCCTCCTCGCGCATCCGCTGGAGCAGGTCGGAGCGGAAGAAGGCGCTGTAGCGCCACTTGGTGAGCAGCCAGTCGCCGGGGGCCGGGGCGAGCGACTCGACGACCTCGCGGTCGACCGGGTCCATCCGCATCCCGGGGCCCCAGAAGTCCAGCAGCAGCCCGCGCTGTTCGGTGGTCATGCCGCCCGGCTGGGCGGTGTAGGCGACCGGCACGCCGAGCTCGGCGGCCTGGCGGCGCAGCAGGGCGGCGTTGTGCAGCAGCTCCCGGCCGGGTGCCTCGTCCGCCGGGAAGGGGCGCAGGAAGTAGCGCTGCATGTCGTGCACGAGCAGCACCGCGCGGTCCGGGCGGACGGTCCACGACACGGTGTTGTCGGGCAGCTCGCCCGCGGTCGGCATCGGATAGGGCTCGATGGTCGGAATGCCTGCCATGCGGTGGACTCTCCTGGGGGAGTGGTGAGTTGGGCGAGCCGGTCAGGCGCCGAGGCCGGCGCCGCCGTCGACGGTGAGGTCGTGCAGGGTGATGTGGCCGGCCGCGTCGGAGAGCAAGAAGAGCACGGCGGCGGCGATGTCGGCGGGGCTGGCCAGCTTGTTGAGCGGGATGCCGACCCGGAAGGCGTCCGCACGACCGTGCAGGGTGCCCTGCGGGCCGGACTCGTCGTGCCACATCGAGGTGAGCATCGGGGTGTCGGTGGATCCGGGGGCGACGAGGTTGCAGCGGATGCCGTACCTGGCGACCTCCAGGCCGAGGCTCTTGGTGAACATCGTCGCGGCGGCCTTGGAGGCGGCGTAGGCGGCCATCTCGGTGCGCGGGGTGCGGGCGGCGTTGGAGGCGACGGTGACGATGGCGCCGCGCCCGCGCGGGATCATCCGGTCGACCACCGCGCGGGAAACGTGGAAGACGCCGTTGACGTTGACCGCGAAGGTGGCCGCCCAGTCCTCGACGGAGAAGTCCCGGACCTCGCCGAGGCGCAGCACCCCGGCGGCGTTGACCAGTTGGTCCACCGGCCCGAGTTCGCGCTCCACCTGGTCGACGAGCAGGTCGACGGCGCGGTGGTCGCTGACGTCCACCGGGTAGGCCTCGACCCGCAGGCCCTCCTCGGCGAGGGCGGCCACGGTCTTGCGCAGGCCCTCCTCGTCGCGGTCCGCCGCGGCCACCGCGGTGCCCTGTTCGGCCAGGGCGCGGACCACGGCCGCGCCGATGCCGCCTGCTGCCCCGGTGACCAGGGCGATCGTGTTCGTCACTGCCGGACCTCCCTCGGGGCCGGCGCGCGGCCGGCCCGTTGCTCTCTCGGTTGCTCTCTCGGTGTGGTGGTGCGTGGCGCCGTTCCGGGCGCGGCGGGTCAGCCCTCCCAGGCGGAGACCACGGTGATGGCCTGGCCGGGGTTGAGCCGGGGATCGCAGAAGCTGGTGTACTTGTCGCCGACGTGCGCCATCCCGGAGGCGTCGTGGGCGCACTCGGTGACGTCGTCGGGCGTGGTCTCCAGGTGCAGGCCGCCGGCCACGCCGCCCTCGGAGCGGACGGCGTACTGGAAGTGCTGGATCTCCCGGACGACGGTCTCCACGAAGCGGGTCTTCAGCCCACCGGGCGTGGTGACGGTGTTGCCGTGCATCGGGTCGGTGAGCCAGATGACCGGGTGGCCGGCCTCCCGGACGGCCCTGACCAGCGCGGGCAGCCGGTCGGCGACGACCTCGGCGCCCATCCGGGCGATCAGGGTCAGCCGTCCGGGCTCGCGGCGCGGGTCGAGCCGCGCGCACAGCTCCAGCAGTTCCTCGGGCGCCATGCCGGGGCCCACCTTGCACGCGACCGGGTTGGCCACGGACGCGAGCATCGCGACGTGGGCGCCGGCCACGTCGCGGGTCCGCTCGCCGATCCACGGCCAGTGCGTGGACGTCAGGAGGCTTTCGGTGTAACTGATCTGACGGATCATCGGAACTTCGTAGTCGAGCAGCAGCGCCTCGTGGCTGGTCCACACCGGCGGGCTGAGCGGCGAGCGGCGGTCCGGATCCGGCCAGCCGAGGTGGGTCATCGCCTCGGCCGCCGCCCAGTAGCAGTCGAGCAGCCGCCGCGGGTCGGGGCGGCGCAGCTCCGGGTCGGGTTCGGGGCTGTTGACCAGGTGGCCGCGGAAGACCGGGATCTCCAGGCCGCCGACGAACTCGGTCGGTTTGGAGCGGGGCTTGGCGAACTGGCCGGCCATCCGGCCGACCCGGACCACCGGCCGGTGGGTGGCCATCGTGACGATGCCGGCCAGGACGTCCAGCAGCCCGGTCTTGCGGGCGACGTCGCCCGCGGTGCACTCCGCCGGGTCCTCGGCGCAGTCGCCGATCTGTACGACCTGGGCCCGCCCGGCCGCGACCTCGGCGAGCACGGAGCGCAGCCGCCGGACGTCGGCCGGGCCGACCAGCGGTGGCAGACCGGCCAGCCGGTCCTTGATGTCGGGAAGGTGCTCGTGGTCGGCCCAGTCGGGCTGGTGGAGTGCGGGCCGGGACAGGAGCGCGGACAGGGCGGTGACCATGGGTGTCTCCCAGGGCGAAGGTGCGCCGGCTCGGCGGCGCGCACGGAAGGGCGTCGTGGCGAGGCTGTGGATGGCACGGGTCGGGGAGGACCGGCGGGCCCGCGGCCCGGGTCCCGGTCCGGCAGCGGTCCGCCGGCCGCCGAACGGCTGAGGCTCTTCCAGATCTTGTGGCGTGCCGCCAGGTGTCGCCAACGCCCGCCCCCGCACTTCGTCAGGTGGCGGATACTCCATCAGGTGGCGGCACACTCCGTCAGATCTCGCCCGGGGACGACGAAGAACGGTGACGGCAGACCCTCGAAGAGGTCCGCCCGAGGTGGCGGACCGGCGAGATCCGGCCATGGAACGGCTCGGGCGCGCGACCCGCCCGGACGCCGTACGGCACGGCCGGACCCTGGTGGCCCAGGCCTACCCCGGGGGTGGGCGGACCACCGTGCGCCGGCGCCTCGCGGCACATGCCGAAGCCGGCGTGGCAGGTCGGGTCGCCGGACCCGGACGTCAGAAGCCGGTACCGGGTGCCGTCTCGCGGGCGGCCCGGCCGCGCGCCACGGCCACCTCGATCAACATGTGCTCGACCTCCTGCTCGCCCTCCGGGAAGACGCCGCCGCGCACCACCCGCAGGGTGCGCCCGCATTCCTCGGCGATCCGGCGCAGCACCGTCAGGTCGCCGCGCTCGCTGAAGTGCAGCAGCACCGAGCCGCCCGGAGCCAGCCGGCCCGGAGCCTCGACGAGGAAGCGGCGGTGGGCGGCGTAGCCCGGGTCGACGTAGCCGCGCTCGTGCATCGTCCGGTAGCGGTAGTCCTCCGGCGCGAGCACGTAGTTGGAGTGCCAGAAGACGGTGTCGAAGCGCTCCTCGGGCGCGAGCGCGGCGAACAGGTCGCTGTGCACGCTGTGGACGCGGTCGGCGACGCCGTGCCGGTGGGCGTTCATCTCGGTGTTGCGGACGGCGGCCTCGTTGATGTCGCCGGCCACCACCCGGGCATGCCCGGCCAGTGCTGCGGCCACCGCGATGACGCCGGTGCCGCAGCCGATCTCCAGCAGCGAGCCGGAGCGCCCGGCGGCCCGCGGGTCGTCCAGGCCGAGCAGGCGCATGGAGATCTCGGTGGTGGGCGAGTAGACCGGGGCGAAAATCCCTGGCAGCAGGTCCCATTCACGGCCGCAGAGCCGGAAGGTCGCGGGCCGGTGCGCGTGCTCCAGCGCGGCCCTGCTTCGTTCCAGCGAACGGCGGTAGTCCTGTAGCGCGTTCATGCCGTCCGCCTGTGCTCCCACCGCGCCAGCTGGGCGTTGTCGCCCGGACCACCTCCCTGGTGGCCACCGCTTCATCCTCCTCAACCGGCACGGGCGGCGGGAAGGTGACCCGGCAACACATCGGGGACCACTCGGCGGTGCCCTCTCCACCGTCCACACCGTGGAATCATCCGAGCCCCACCCAAAGTGACATGATAAACACGTTGTAGCACCTGGCATGTGCCAGGCAAAACGGCTGGTATGTACGGGTGGGGGATAAGAGATGGCCCAACAGGGGGTCCGGAAGCGGCCTGACGCGCTGACCGTACTGACCTTGCTGGTGGCGGAGGCACCACCGGCGCGCATCGAGTCACTGCTCGCCGAAGCCGCCTGCGGCGGCGCCCCCGAGGCCGAGACGGCCGCACTCGAGCGGGCCGTCCGGCTCGGACTGGACATCTGCGCCCAGCGCCGCGGGCGCCAGCAACGCGAAGCGGGCCTGTCCGCGCTGCTCGACACCGCCCGGGACCTCCTCGTCCCCGACACCCTCGACGGGGTGCTCAAGGCCGTCACCCGGCGCTCGCGCCTGCTCCTCGGCGCGGACATGGCGTACGTCAGCTTCCCCGGACCGGAGGACGGCCTGTCCTACATCCGGGCGTCGGACGGCCACACCTCCACCCTCAACGTCGGCCTCCAGCTGACCGGCGGCTCCGGACTCGGCCACGCCGCCGTCGCCAACCTCGCGCCGGTCTGGACCCCGGACTACCTCGACGACAACCGGATCCAGCACAGCACCGACATCGACGAGGTGGTCCGGACCGAGGGGCTGCGCGCGATCATGGCCGTCCCGCTGAGCTACGGCCCGCACCCCTTCGGCGCGCTCTACGTCGCCGACCGCAATGTGCGGCACTACACCCCGGAGGAGATCTCCACCGCGAACCTGCTCGGCGAGCTCGCCGGCCTGGCCGTCCAGCGCACCCTCGTCCTCGACGACGCCAAGGCCACCGTGCAGACCCTGCGCGAGGAGCACGGACGCACCACCGAGTCGCTGCGGGAGCTCAGCGAGCACCGACGCATCCATCACGAGCTGATCGAACGGGCGCTGACCGACTGCGAACTGCACGGCCTCGCCGAAGCCGTGAGCCGGAACCTGGGTGGCGCGCTGCGGATCCACGCCGCGGACGGCACCGTCCTGACCACCACCGGCCGGATGCCCGAGACCGGCCCCGCCGCCGCGGAGGTGCACGCCGCCAAACGCCCGGTCCACACCGCGGACGGCCTCTGGGCGGCCCCGGTCACCGCCGGAGGCGAGATACTCGGCACCCTGGTGTTCCGCCCCGAGGACCTCCCCGCGGCCGGCATCGACGAACTGCTGCACCTGGCCGCCCAGGCGGTGGCGGTGCAGCTGCTGCGCACCGGCGACACCACCGTCGCGCAGGGCCGCGCCCACGGCGAGCTGTTGGAGGACCTGCTCACCAGCGCCCAGCGCCCGCCGCAGCAGTTGGAGGAGCGCGCCCGCCGGCTCGGCATCAACCTGGCCACGCCGCACGTGGTGGTGGTCGTCCGCCCCGAGGCCCGGGCGGTCGGCCGGGCCTGCGCCCTGGCCACGGGCCTGGCCCAGCGACTGAACGGGCTGCGGGTCGGGCACGGCGGCAACGCCGTGCTGCTGCTGCCCGGCACCGACGCCGGCGCGACGGCCCGGGCCGTCCTGAACGAACTCGCCCCGCTGCTCAGCGAACCGGTCACGGTGGCGGCGGCCGGGCCGGTCGCGGACGCCGCCTCGGTCTTCCACTGCCACCAGGAGGCGCTGCGCTGCCTGGAGGCGATGATCGCCCTCGACACCGCCGGCCGCTCGGCCTCCCCCCGGGAGCTGGGCTTCCTCGGTGTCCTGCTCGCCGACAACCGGGACGTCCGGTCCTTCGTCGACTCGGTCATCGGTCCGGTGCTCGAGTACGACCGGCAGCGGTTCACCGACCTCGGCCGCACCCTGGACGCCTACTTCGAGACCGGAGCCAGCCCCACCCGGGCCGCCCAGAAGCTGCACGTCCACCCGAACACCGTCGCCCGCCGCCTGGAACGCATCGCGGAACTGCTCGGCCCCGACTGGCAGGACCCCGGCCAAGCGCTCGAAGTCCAGCTCGCCCTACGGCTCTCGCGCGTCCGCGACCTCCTCATCAAGGACGGCCCGTCGGCGGGAGTCGGCCAAGGAACCTAGGGCGCGGGCGCGAGTTCGACGACGGACCCTAGCTCACGCGGCGGAGCGAGCGGCCGCCGGTGTGGGAGAGGGCCACGACCGCGTGTGCGGCCGAGGCGAGGGTGACATGGCGGTGCCAGCCGTTGAAGGAGCGGCCGGTGTAGTCGCGGATACCGGTGCGGTCCGCGATCTCGTCGAAGTCCCGCTCGACCCGGCCGATCCGCAGGCTCAGCCGGAACAGCTGGGCCGGCGTGGCGTCCGGGATGTCGGCCAGCCACAGCTCCTGCGGCCAGCGCCGGCCGGAGCTGCCCGCGCCGAGCAGCAGCAGGTCGCGGTCCGGGCCGTCCGGCCTGCGGTTCACTCCCAGGGGGCGGGCCGCCCCGGTCACCGTCCGCACCCGGACGGCACCGACCAGCGCGGTGCACAGCCCGGCGTCCTGGCCGTGGTCGGTCCAGGTCACCATCCGCCTGCGGTCCCGGCACGCCCCGATGATCCGGTGGGCCGGCATCGCCTCCGCGCCGTGCCCGGCCCCCTCGGCCGGGCGGAGCGGCAGCGTGCTGTTGATCCGCACGAGGAACGGCACCCCCGCCGCGCGCAGCCGCCGCAGCGCCTTCATCCCGTCCAGCTCCCGGACGTCCATCACCACCGGCAGCGTGGGCAGCCGCCAGTCCGAGGTCAGCTCCAGCACTGCCTCGACCGAGCAGTCGCCCAGCGTCCGGGTGTCCACACTCGCCGGGATGGACGCCTGGCTGCGCCGCGGCACGTCGTCCAGCCACGCCCGGGACAGGTGCAGCCGCCAGTTCACCGGCATGCTCACCTCCTCGGACGCCGCCCAGACACCCACCGCCTGCTGCGCGTTGAGCACCTGGCCGAGCGAGGAGATGAACCTGCGATCCACGCCCACCGAGTGCTCCCCGGCCTTCGGGATGACCGTCTGCTGCACCACCCAGGCCTGCGGCGGCGCGACGGACGTCACGTAGTGCGCCAGCGCGGCGCGCACCGGGTCCCACTCCCAGGTGGAGCTGCTGATGAAGTGGTGCAGGTTCTGCTCCGTGGCCTGCCCGCCGATCAGCCGCGCGATGTTGCGCACCGACTTGCGGCCCTCCGCGCCCAGCAGTCCGCGCAGGTACTCCACGCCCTTGCGGCGCTGGTCCGCCCGGGGCAGCGACGCGAACAGCGCCGGGCACAGCTCCGAGAGGACGATGTCGTGGGAACTGCCGACGCCCGGCTTGCGCCCGGGCGTTCGCGTGTCCCTGATGTGCAGGGCGAAGTCGCTCATCGAGATCCCCAACCTCTACATGGCAGACGCATCTTCAGATGGGTCGACGGTATGCAGAGGGCTCGGTCCGGGCCCAGGTGCACCGGACACACGGCTGCACGCGCGGCCTATGGCCGGACCACCGGACAGCGCGCGCGAGCAGGCGCGATCGCCCCCGGAGCCGCCCGGCGGGGTGTGCCGGGGCCATCAGGGGCGGGCCGACCGCGCGCGAGTTGACGAACAAAAGACTTCCGTGCGGCACCCCGGCGCCGACCGGTGGAAGACTCTGCGAGCATGCGAGCAGCCTTCATCGAGGCCCTCGGGCCGCCCGAGAACATCCGCTACGGCGAACTTCCCTCCCTCCGTCCCGGGCCGACCGACATCCTGGTCGACGTCACGGCCACCACCGTCAACCCGGTGGACACCTTCGTCCGCTCCGGCCTCTTCCGCACCCCGGTCGAGTTCCCGTTCGTGATCGGCCGCGACCTGGTCGGCACCGTGGCCGCGGCCGGGCCGGCCGCCCCCGGCTTCGCCGTCGGCGACCGGGTGTGGACCAACAGCCTCGGCCACGGCGGGCGCCAGGGCGCCGCCTCCGAGCAGGTCGTCGTCCCCGCCGACCGCCTCTACCACCTCCCTGAGGGCGTCCTCCCCGAGGAGGCCGTCGCCGTCGTCCATCCGGCCGCGACCGCCTACCTCGGCCTGTTCACGCACGGCCGCCTGCGGGCCGGTGAGACCGTCCTGGTGGCCGGCGCGGCCGGGAACGTCGGCTCCGCGCTGGTCACCCTCGCCGTCGACGCCGGGGCCCGGGTCGTCGCCACCGCCTCCGCCCGCGACCTGGAACAGTGCCTCGCCCTGGGTGCGGCCGAGGCCCTGGACTACCGCGATCCGGACCTCGCCGAACGGCTCGCCCAGGCCTGCCCCGGCGGCGTCGACCTCCACCTCGACACGTCCGGGGAGAACGACCTGGCCACCGCCGTCGACCTGCTCGCCCCGCGCGGACGGATCGTCCTGCTGGCCGGCGCCCGCTCGCGGCCGATCCTCCCGGTCGGGCCGCTCTACATGAAGGACTGCTCGATCGCCGGCTTCGTGATCTCGCATGCGACCAGCACCGAACTGGCCGAGGCCGCCGTCGCCATCAACCGCCTGCTCGCGGCCGGACGGCTGCGCCCCCTGGCGGTCGAGACCCTTCCGCTGAGCGCCGCCGCCGAGGTCCACGGCCGAATGGAACGCGGCGAGCTGCACGGCAGACGGGTGGTCCTCAGGCCCGATTCGCAGGCCTGACCGGACGCCTGCCAACTGTTGTACCGGAGGTCCGGCAGGGCCGCAACGCCCTCGTCGGGCCGCGACTTGACATATTCCGGGCCTCCGGCACGTCCGGCCTGCGACACAGAACCTGGACGTGTATTGTCCTGGTTATGCGAATGGGTGAAGGAGTCGAGTGGGGCCTGCACTGCTGCCTCACCCTGGCATGGCTCGACAGTGACCAACCGGTTCCGACAGCACGGCTGGCGGCCTGGTTCGACCTGCCGCCGGCCTACCTGACCAAGCGCCTACAGGCGCTGGTCCGGGCCGGCATCCTGAGCTCGACACCGGGCTCCAAGGGCGGCTTCCGGCTGGGCCGACAGCCGGAGAAGATCACCCTGATGGACGTGGTCACCGCCATCGAGGGCCCCGACGACGTGTTCCGCTGCACCGAGATCCGCCAGCGTGCGGACGGCGGTGGCGCCATCGCACGGGAGTTCCGACAGCCGTGCGGGATCGCCACCGCGATGCGCAAGGCCGAACTGGCCTGGCGCCGCGAACTCGCCGGGCAGACGGTGGCCGACCTCATGGCCGCCGCGCCGGGCGGGGCCGCCGACCGCACCCGACGCCACTACGCCCGCATGACCGGCTGACCGCACGCCCGACGGTCCGGCCGCCTCACCGCGCGGCGACACCACAGCACACGCACCGACCTGCAAGGAGAATCTGGATGTCCAGTGTCTCGATTCCGGCCGACCGGAAAGCTCCGGCCGAACCCGGCTCACCACCCCAGGGCGGCCTGTCCTCCACCCTCGTCCTCGCCTTAGGCACATTCGCCGTCGGCACGGACGCCTTCGTCGTGGCCGGCTTCCTCCCCTCCATGGCCAAGGACCTGCACGTCTCCTCGGCCACGGCCGGCCAGTCGATCACCGTCTTCGCCGCCGCCTACGCCGTCCTCTCCCCCGTCCTGGCCACCCTCCTCGCCCGGCTTCCCCGCCGAACCCTGCTGATCACCGCACTGTTCACGCTCGGCATCGCCAACCTCGGCTCGGCACTGGCCCCCAACATGGCCGTGCTGATCATCAGCCGCATCATCGCCGCCGCCGGCGCCGCCGCCTACACCCCCAACGCCGGAGCCGTCAGCGCCTCCCTCGTCCGCCCCGAACTGCGGGCCCGCGCCCTCGCCGTGGTCATCGGCGGCCTCACCATCGCCACCGCACTCGGCGTGCCGCTCGGCAACGCCGCCAGCCACTGGCTGGGCTGGCGCACCGCCCTCGGCCTCGTCGCCGGACTCTGCCTGCTCGTCGCCGTGATACTGCGCCTGATCATGCCGTGGCTCCCCGGCAACGTCCGGGTGCCGCTACGCACCCGCCTCGCCGTCCTGCGCCGGCCGGCCGTCCTCGCCGTCCTGCCGCTCACCATCCTCGGCATGGGCGCCAGCTACACCGCGTACGCCTACAGCGTGCCCATGCTGGAAGCCGTCAAGGTGCCCGAGAGTTCCATCCTGTGGATGCTCTTCCTGTACGGCCTCGGCGCCGTCATCGGCAACCTCGCCGCGGGCTACACCACCGACCGCTGGGGCTCCACCAAGGTCCTGATCATCGGCTACACCGCCATGGTCGTCGCCCTCGGGGCCCTCGCCTGGCTCGCCGCCTCCGACTCCGACCTCAAGCCCGTCGTCGGCCTGCTGGTCCTCCTCTGGGGCGCCAGCAGTTGGTGCCAGACACCCCCGCAGCAGCACCGCCTGATCGAGGTCGCCCCCCAGGAGGCCCCGCTGGTGGTCTCCCTCAACTCCTCCTCCATCTACCTCGGCATCGGCCTCGGCACCATCATCGGCGGCTCCACCCTCGGCGCCGGCGCCGCGACCGTGTACGGCCTGGGCGCGGCCATCGCCGCCATCGCCCTGATCTTCCTGCTCTTCACCCGCCACTCGCCCACGAACAAAGGCTGAGGCGCGAGACACCTCCTGCGGGCCGGTCAACTCCCTTCCGGCCACCGCTTCCTGACGGTGCGGCGTCGCACCGAGCGCTGAAACACCCCTCAGCACGCGACGACCGACGACCGGCGCGGAGACAGACCCTGCTGCCCCGGTTTCCCCGACACGTCCCTGGCCGCCCAACGGCGCCGCGCACCGCAGCGGCCCCGGCCACGGACACCACCCCGCACTCCCCGCGGGACCACCACGTCGACGAAACCGAGAGATTGCCAGATGACCCAGTTGAGCGAGTCCCCCGTGACCACCCACAGCACCGAGACCACCGAATCGACCCCCGCGCCGGTCACCCCCGACGCACGGACCACGCCCGCGGAGTCCGGGACGACCGGCGCCCAGGCATTGATCCGTGCACTCGAAGAGGTCGGAGTGGACACCGTCTTCGGCATCCCGGGCGGGGCCATCCTTCCCGCGTACGACCCGCTGATGGACTCGGCCAAGGTGCGCCACATCCTGGTCCGCCACGAGCAGGGCGCCGGCCACGCCGCCACCGGATACGCCCAGGCCACCGGCCGAGTCGGGGTCTGCATGGCCACCTCCGGCCCGGGCGCGACCAACCTGGTGACCCCGATCGCCGACGCCTACATGGACTCCGTGCCGATCGTCGCGATCACCGGCCAGGTCCCCTCGACCCTGATCGGAAGGGACGCCTTCCAGGAGGCGGACATCTGCGGCATCACCATGCCGATCACCAAACACAACTACCTGGTCACCGACCCCGACGAAATCCCCCGGGTGATCGCCGAGGCCTTCCACATCGCCGCCACCGGCCGCCCCGGCCCCGTCCTCGTCGACATCACCAAGGACGCCCTCCAGGGCCTGACAAGGCATCGGCAGATCGAGCCCTCGCTGCCCGGCTACCGCCCGGTCACCAAGCCGCACGCCAAGCAGATCCGCGAGGCCGCGAAGATGCTGGTGGGCGCCAAGCGCCCGGTCCTGTACGTCGGCGGCGGCGTGATCAAGGCACAGGCCACCACCGAGCTGCGGATCCTCGCCGAACTGACCGGCGCCCCCGTGGTCACCACCCTGATGGCCCTCGGCGCCTTCCCCGACAGCCACCCGCAGCACCTGGGCATGCCCGGCATGCACGGCTCCGTCCCGGCCGTCACCGCACTCCAGAAAACCGACCTGCTGTTCACCCTCGGCGCCCGCTTCGACGACCGCGTCACCGGCAAACTGGAAAGCTTCGCCCCGCACGCCAAGGTCGTCCACGCCGACATCGACCCGGCCGAGATCGGCAAGAACCGCCCCGCCGACGTGCCGATCGTCGGCGACGCCCGCGAGGTGCTGGCCGATCTGATCGTCGCCGTCCAGGCCGAGTTCGACGCCGGACACAAGGGCGACTACTCGCAGTGGTGGGACAAGCTCGACGAGTGGAAGAAGACCTACCCGCTCGGCTACGAGCCCGCCCCGGGCGGCCGCCTCTCCCCGCAGCAGGTCATCGAGCGGATCGGCCGGCTGGTCGGCCCGGAGGCGATCTACGCCGCGGGCGTCGGCCAGCACCAGATGTGGAGCTCGCAGTTCATCCGCTTCGAGAAGCCGGGCACCTGGCTCAACTCGGGCGGCGCGGGCACCATGGGCTACGCCGTCCCCGCCGCGATGGGCGCCAAGGCCGGCCGGCCGGACACCGCGGTCTGGGCCATCGACGGCGACGGCTGCTTCCAGATGACCAACCAGGAACTGGCCACCTGCGCCCTGAACGACATCCCGATCAAGGTCGCGGTCATCAACAACGGCTCGCTCGGCATGGTCCGCCAGTGGCAGACGCTGTTCTACAACCAGCGCTACTCCAACACCGTGCTGCACGCCGGCCCCGACCACGACGGCATCGCGCCGCCGGCCCAGGGCACCCGGATCCCCGACTTCGTCCTGCTGTCCGAGGCGATGGGCTGCGTCGGCCTGCGCTGCGAGCGCCCCGAGGACCTGGACGCCGTCATCAAGCAGGCGATGGAGATCAACGACCGCCCGGTCGTCATCGACTTCATCGTCCACCAGGACGCCATGGTCTGGCCGATGGTCGCGGCCGGCACCAGCAACGACGAGATCCAGTTCGCCAAGGGCGTCCGCCCCGACTTCGGCGACGACCTCGACTAGGTCCTGTCCCCCCTGAACCCCGGTCGTAGGCCCTCGACCCCCGCGAGGGCCTACGGCCGGTCTTATTTCTCGCGCCCTTCAGGCAGGCGGCCGTCGGAGCAGGCCGCTCAGCGGCTCGCCGCCCAGGAGAGCAGGAGGCGCAGGGCGTCGTCCGACGGGGTGTGCGGGTCGGCGGTGTAGGTGACGAGGGCCTGGTCTGGGTCGTCGGCGGGGCGGAGGGTGTCGTAGGCGAGGTCGAGGGGGCCGGCGATGGGGTGGTGGAAGAGCTTGCGGCCGGAGGTCTTGTCGGCGACCGGGTGTTCGGCCCAGAGGTGACGGAACTCCTCGCTGTGGACGCAGAGTTGGCCGACGAGTTCGGCGAGGAGGGGGTCGTGGGGGCGGCGGCCCGCCTCCAGGTGGAGGAAGGCGACGTTCTCGCGGGCGCAGGCCGTCCAGTCGCCGTAGAGCTCGCGCGAGGCGGGGTCGAGGAAGGTGCAGCGGGCGATGTTGCGGTCCTCGACCGGCAGGGCGCCGTAGTCGCCGAACAGCGCGACGGCCGCGCGGTTCCAGGCCAGGACGTCCATCCGGTGGCCCATCACCAGGGCCGGGACGTGGTCGAGCTGGTCGAGCAGCCGCAGCAGGGAGGGGCGGGGCTGCTGCGGGGCGGTGCGGCGGCGGGGCGCACGGCGGGTGGGGCGGGCGAGGCGGTGGAGGTGGCCGGACTCGTCGGGGGCGAGTTGCAGGGCGCGGGCGACGGCGTCGAGGACGGCTTCGGAGGGGTTGCCGACGCGTCCCTGTTCGAGGCGGGTGTAGTAGTCGACGCTGACCCCGGCGAGGTGGGCGAGCTCCTCGCGGCGGAGCCCGGCGACCCGGCGGCGGCCACCGTAGTCGGGCAGGTCGACGTCCTCGGGCCGCAGCTGGGCGCGGCGGGTGCGGAGGAACTCGCTCAGGGCACTGGTCGCGTTCATAGGGATGATTCTCTCCCGGAGGGGGCCGCCGTGCCTGGCCCTGCCAGGACCAGGCACCGCCGGCACCGCACGCGGCCGGGGACCAGCCGGGGATCAAGCCGGACGTCAGCCCGCGACGGCCTGGACAGCGAGCAGCCGGTCGCCGGCGGCGAGGAGGCGGCGGGCGGTGGCGAGGCCCATGCCGCTGGTGCCGCCGGTGATCAGGACGGTGCGGTCGGCGATTCCCAGGGGTCGACGGAGTCCCGGGGGTCGACGGGATCCCGGGTCATGGCGTTGTCGGTCATGGCACCCACTCTCCCGACGGCCGTGGAGCCGGGGCCAGGCCCGGCCCGGCCCTGGGTCCGGAAGAACCACCCTGCACCGGGAATCGACGGCGCCACCGGGTGGTTGGGGCAGGACGACAAGCGTGTGACACTCGCGAACAGGGGTCTGACATGAAGATCGGCATCATCGGTGCGGGCAACATCGGCGGCAACCTGACCCGACGGCTGACGGCGCTCGGGCACGACGTCTCGGTGGCCAACTCGCGCGGTCCGCAGTCGCTGGCCGCCCTGGCCGAGGAGACGGGCGCGACGGCCGTACCGGCCACCGAGGCGGCGCGCGGGGCACAGGTCGTGGTGGTGACGGTGCCGCTGAAGAACGTGCCGGACCTGCCGGCCGGGCTGCTGGACGGCGCGGCCGCGGGCGCGGCGGTGATCGACACCGGCAACTACTACCCGCAGCAGCGCGACGGCCGGATCGACGAGATCGAGGACGACGGGCTGACCGAGAGCCGGTGGACGGAGCGGCACCTCGGCCACCCCGTGGTGAAGGCGTTCAACGGCACCTACGCGCAGGACCTGCTGGAGCGGCCGCGGCCGGAGGGCGATCCCGAGCGGATCGCCGTGCCGGTGGCGGCGGACGACGAGGCGGCCAAGCGCGTGGTGCGGGCGCTGATCGACGAGCTGGGCTTCGACACGGTGGACGCGGGCGGGATCGACGAGTCCTGGCGGCAGCAGCCGGGCACGCCGGTGTACGGGCTGCGCGCCGGGGTGGAGGCCGTCACCCGGGCGCTCGCGGAGGCGTCTCCGGAGCGCCCGGCGGACCACAAGGCGTGACCCCGGGAAGGCGTGCTCCCGGGAAGCCGTGACCCGCGCCGACCTCGACGGGCCCGGTCAGCCCGTGCGGCGGGCCCCCTCGGCCGGGACGGCGGTGAGGGTGCGCGGGGCGGCGTAGCCGGCCGCGCGGAACGCGGTGGTGACGGCGGCGGCGACGGCGTCGGCGGCCGGTGCGTCGACGAGGGCGATCACCGAGCCGCCGAAGCCGCCGCCGGTCATCCGCGCGCCGTGGGCGCCGGCGGCGAGGGCGGCCTCGACGGCGAGGTCGGTCTCGGGGCAGGAGACCCGGTAGTCGTCGCGCAGCGAGGCGTGGCCGGCGGTGAGGATCGGGCCGAGCGCGGCGGGCCGACCGGCGTCCAGGTGGGCGACGGCGGCCGTGACGCGCTCGTTCTCGGTGACCACGTGGCGCACCAACGGCCTCAGCTCCTCCGGGAGTCGGGGCAGGGCGGCCGGCAGGCCGGCGGGCGTCAGCTCGCGCAGCGCGGGCAGTCCGAGCAGCGCAGCCGCCCGCTCGCAGCCGGCCCGCAGGGCGGCGTAGGCGCCGTCGCCGAGGTCGTGCTTGACCCGGGTGTCGAGGACCAGCAGGGCGAGGCCGGCGCCGGCGAGGTCCAGCGGCACCTGCCGCATCGTCAGGTCCCGGCTGTCGAGGTGCAGGGCGGCGCCCGGGCGGCAGCACATCGAGGCCATCTGGTCCATGATCCCGCAGGGGACGCCGACGAAGTCGTTCTCGGCCCGCTGTGCGATCAGGGCGAGTTCGGGCGCGGACAGCCCCAGCCCGTACAGGTCGTTGTACGCGATCGCGACGACGCATTCCAGGGCGGCCGAGGAGGACAGCCCGGCACCACCGGGCACGTCGCTCTCCAGCCGGAACTCGGCGCCGCCGACGGGGTGCCCGGCGTCGCGCAGCGCCCACACCACGGCGGCCGGGAAGGCCGCCCAGCCGGGCACCGAGCCCGGGGCCAGGTCCGCGACGGCCAGGTCGGCGACCACCCCGTCGCCCTGGGCGGACCAGAGCCGCAGCCGGCCGTCGTCGCGGCGCCGGGCCTGGGCGCGGACGGCCTGCGGGAGGGCGATCGGCAGCACGAACCCGAGGTTGTAGTCGGTGTGTTCGCCGATCAGGTTGACCCGGCCGGGGGCGGCCCACTCCCCCTCGGGGGCGTGGCCGTGGAGCTCTTCGAAGGTGTCCGCGGAGATGTTCGCAGCGGCGTTCACAGGCGTGTTCACGGGGCTACCTCCCGCAGCCGGCGGGCCGCGTCCTCGGGGGTGATGTCGTTGACGAAGGCGTCCATGCCGGATTCCACCCCGGCCAGGAACTTGAGCTTGTCGGCGGCGCGCCGGATGGTGAACAGCTCCAGGTGGAGCGCGAGTTCGTCCTCCTGGCCGGCGGGCGCCTGGTGCCAGGCGGAGATGTACGGGGTGCGGCCGGCGCCGAAGAGGCGGTCGAAGCGGCGCAGCAACTCCAGGTAGAGGCGAGGGAATTCGGCGCGCTGCGGCTCGTCCAGGCCGGTCAGGTCGGCGACCCGGCGGTGCGGGTAGAGGTGCACCTCGTACGGCCAGCGGGCGGCGAAGGGGACGAAGGCCGTCCAGTGCTCTCCGGCGAGCACCACCCGGGCGCCGTCGGCGCGTTCGGCGGCGAGCAGGTCGTCGAAGAGGCTGCGGCCGGTGGCGGCGCGGTGTTCGGCCGCGCGCGCGGCCATCCGGGCGGTGCGCGGGGTGGTGAAGGGGAAGGCGTAGATCTGGCCGTGCGGGTGGGCGAGGGTGACGCCGATCTCGGCGCCCCGGTTCTCGAAGCAGTAGACCTGCCGGACGCCGGGGAGGGCGGCGAGTTCGGCGGTGCGGTCGGTCCAGGCGTCGAGGACGAGGCGGGCCCGCCGTTCGTCGAGGTCGGCGAAGGAGGCGTCGTGGTCGGCGGTGAAGCAGACCACCTCGCAGCGCCCGGCGCCGGGGCCGCTGACCCGCAGTCCGTCGGCGCCTTCCAGCGCCGCCGGGGGGCCGGCCAGCGAGGGGAAGCGGTTCTCGAAGACGGCCACCTGGTAGTCGTCGGCGGGGATCTCGCTGTACCGGCCGTCCTGGGAGGGGCAGAGCGGGCACTCTTCGGCGGGGGGCTGGTAGGTGCGGGCCTGGCGGTGCGCGGCGACGGTGACCCAGGCTCCGGTGGCCGGGTCGAGCCGGACCTCGGAGCCGTGGGCGGGCGGATCGAGCGGGCGCAGGTCGACGGCGTCCCGGGGGACGGCCTCGCCGCTGTCGTAGTAGATCAGCTGTCGCCCGTCCGCGAGTGTGGTCACGGTCTTGGCGGTGGGCTGGGTCAGGGTCCCGGCCATGGCCTTCTTCCCTCTATCCGACATGAAACAACAATATCCAACATTATCCATCAGGCCTGGCTGTCCGGAAGGGGTCCGCGCCTGCCATGATGGCGGTGACCGTGGCCCGCCGGACGGCCGGACGGCCGGACGGACAGACGGCCGGTCACGCGGACCACACCGACCCGAGGAGCCCCCCGATGGCTGACAGCGCCCAACCGCTCGCCGGACAGCGCCGCGTGCTGATCCTGGAGCGGGTCCGCGCGCGCGGCGGCGTCCGGGTGACCGAACTGGTCCGGGACCTCGGGGTGTCCGACATGACCATCCGCCGCGACCTGGACGCGCTGGCCCGCCGCGGGCTGGTGCACAAGGTGCACGGCGGGGCGGTGCGGACGGAGGCGGCGGCCAGCGGCGAGCCCGGGTTCGAGACCAAGGCCAACTGGCAGCTGCCCGCCAAGGAGGCCATCGCCCGGGCCGCCGCCGCCCTGGTGCCGCCCGGCTCGGCGGTCGGGCTGGCCGCCGGGACGACCACCTTCGCGGTCGCCCGGCAGCTGCGCGCCGTCGAGGGCCTCACCGTGGTCACCAACTCGCTGCGGATCGCGGAGCTGCTGGAGGAACCCGACGAGGACGGCACCCCCGCCACCGCGACGGTGATCCGCACCGGCGGCGTCCGCACGCCCTCCGACGCGCTGGTCGGGCCGGTCGCCGACCAGGCGATCCGCTCGCTGCACGTCAACGTGCTGGTCATGGGCTGCCACGGCCTCTCGGCCGAGACCGGGCTGACCACCCCGAACCTGGCCGAGGCGGAGACCAACCGGACCTTCCTCCAGTCCGCCCGCCGGGTCGTCGTGGTGGCCGACCACACCAAGTGGAACGCGGTCGGCCTGGCCTCCTTCGCCGCACTGGAGCAACTGGACGTGCTGGTCACCGACGACGCACTGGCGGCCGAACACCGCGCGGCGGCAGCCCAGTTGGTCGGCGAGCTGATCGTCGCGCCGACCGGGGAGCAGGGCCACTAGTCCTCCGACGGATCTGCCGGACAGGCTCTAAGGACCCGTCCGGGAACTCGCCCGCACCACCAGCTCGGCGGCCAGCTCCAGCCCGCCCGCCGGCGGCGCCTCCCCGCGCACCTGGCCGAGCAGCCGCTCCACCAGGGCGGCGGCGATCGTCCGCAGCGGGAGCCGCACCGAGGTCAGCGCCGGGTGCAGGTGGCGGCAGAGCGGCGTGTCGTGGAAGCCGGTGACCGCCACCCCCGCCGGCCCGACCGCCAATCCCTCCGCCCGGACCGCCTCGTAGACGTCCAGCGCCAGCAGGTCGCTGCCCGCCGCGAAGGCGGTCGGCCGCTCGGGCCCGCGCAGCAGTTCCCGCACGGCCGCGACGTCCGGCCGCGCCGCCGTCACCGCGGACAGGCCCAGCCGGGCCGCCTCGGCGAGGAAGCCCGCCCGCCGGGCGGCCATCCACGGCAGGTCCTCGGCGCGGCCGACGTACCCGATCCGGCGGTGGCCGAGCGCCGCCAGGTGCCGCACCACCACGGCCATCGCCGTGTCGTTGGCGATGTCGACCCAGTGCTGGGGCTGCCCCGGGCCGGTCCGTCCGAAGGTGACGAACGGGAGGCCGGCCCGGACGACGTGCCCGATCCGGGGGTCGTCGCCCAGCACGTCCGCCAGCACCAGCCCGTCGACCTGCCGGGCGGCCACCAGTTCGTCGATGGCCGCCAGCGGGCCGGCCGCGTCCTGAGCCCCGCCCTGGGCCGCGTCCTGGGCCGCGTCCTGAGCCAAGCCCTGCCCCGGACGGAAGAGCAGCACCCGCTGCCCCTGCGCCCCCGCCGCGTCGACCAGCGCCTCCAGGAAGCCGGCCATCAGCGGGTTGGGGTCGAACGGGTCGTCCACCGGGGCGAGGTAGCCGAGGGTGCGCCGGGCGCCGCTGCGCAGCGAGCGCGCCGACTGGTCGGGCTGGTAGCCGAGTTCGCGGATCGCCGCGGTCACCCGGGCCAGCGTGTCCGGGCGGACCCGCTGGGGGGCGTTGAGCGCGTTGGAGACGGTCTGCCGGGACACCCCGGCCGCGCGGGCCACCTCCTCGATGGTGGTGGCGCCGCGGCGCGGTCGGGGTGTTCCCTCGGGCATCGGAGGCTCCAGGACGGCTGCTCGGGTCTGACGGGTGCTCGGTTCTACCGCTCGGCTCTACGGACGGCGCAGGGTCAGCAGCCCGCCGCGCGGCACGGTGATGCCGCCCGCCCGGTCGAGCTCGACCTCGCCCTGCCGGACGATACGCCCTCGGGCGTCCTGCACGGTGGCCTCGGCCGTCCCGCCGCCGCCGGTGAGCCGGACGTCCGGGTCGGCGTCGGCGTTGGCGACCAGCAGGGTGCGCCAGTGCGCACCGGAGACGTCCACCGGCAGCGCGGCGTAGCGGGCCACCGCGACGGTGCCGCCGCCGACGGCGGTGACCATCGGGTAGCCGAGGTCAGGCCGGGCCGGGCGCAGCTCGCCGAGCTGCAGGGTGGCGACGTGCTCGCGGAAGACGCCGAGCCAGAAGGCGACCGCCTCGCGCTGCCCGGGGTTCTGCGCGGCGAGGTCGACGGAGACCTGCGGCACCGAGAACAGCACGTTGATCAGGTGGCAGGCGATCTGCTCGGGCGGCTCGGCCGGGTGCCACATCAGCATGTCGGCGTGGACCGGGACGGGCCCGGCGGCGAGCCGCACGTCGATGGTGCGCTGCCGGTTCTCCTGCGGGCTGAGCGGGCAGTCGGTGGCGCGGACCATGGTGACGTACGGCCACAGGCCGGGGCTGACGTACGGCTGGCGGTGCTCGATCATCGCCCCCGGCTTGACCGCGGTGATCCGGCTGCGGATCGTGGCGAGCAGCCGCTCGACGCCCTCGTCCACGGTGGCGCAGTCGGCCTCGGGCCCGGCCTCCGGCGCGTCGGCGCGGGCGAACCAGTCGACGAAGTCGACCTTCAGCCCGTCCATGCCCCACTCCTCGACGGCGCGGGCGAGCCGGCCGGCGAGGAACGCGCGGACCTCGGGGTAGCGCGGGTCGGCGACGATCGCGCCCATGTGGGCGGCGTCGGCGAGCGCGTAGCGGCCGATCGCCTCGAAGGCGGCGCTGTCCTTGCCGATGAACGGCAGCGCGAACCAGAGCATGTACTGCACGCCGAGGTCGTGGACGCGCTGGACATGGGCGGCGGTGTCGGGCAGCGAGACCGGTTCCCAGTCGCCGCAGTGCGCGTAGCCGCGGGTGCGGTCGGCGGTCATCCAGCCGTCGTCGACGATGATGACGTCCATGCCGAGCTCCTTGCCGAGCGCGGCCTGGGTCTCGACGGCCTTCGGCGAGACGTCCTGGTGCATCGAGTACCAGGTGGAGTAGGCGGGGCGGCGGGCGGCCTCGGGGATGGCGGGGATGTCGGCCGCACGGCCGGCCCACCACCAGGCGGCGAGGTCGGCAAGGCAGCGCGCGAAGTGCCTGCGGGAGGTGTCGATGCGGACGGTCAGCCGGCCGGCGGCCTGGGCCCAGAAGCGGAACTCGCCGGTCTCCTCCAGCACTCCGGCGCCGGCCAGGACGTCGACGCGCTCGGCGGCGAAGGCGCAGACCGCGAGGTCGCCGGTGCCGATCAGAGCGGCGATCGGTGCGCCGTTGGCCAGGCCGGTGCGGCGCGGGGCGCTCCACGCGGCGGGCAGCCGGCCGGTGCCGCGCGGCTCGGGCGTCCAGAACGCGGTGGCGTCCACGCACGGCACCCGCCACTCGATCCGGACGTCGCCCTCCCCCTCGGCGGTCACCTCGACGATTCCGTCGCCCGCCCCGCGGGCGCTCGCGTTCCCGCTGACCCGCAGGTCCAGGCCGTCGGCGTAGAGCGGACGCAGGCCGCCGGCGACGGCGGGGGCGTGCGGTTCCCAGATCTCGGTCATGTTCAGCCCTTCGTGGCGCCGGCCAGCAGGCCGGAGATGAACTGCCGCTGGAGGACCAGGAAGAGGACCATCATCGGCAGGGTGGACAGCGCGGTGCCGGAGAGGATCGCGCCGTAGTCGGTGTTGCTCTTGTTGCCGTGCAGGGTCGCGAGGGCGACGGGCAGGGTGTGCATCGCGGGGCTGCGCAGAGCGATCAGCGGCCAGACGAACTGGTTCCAGGAGCCGAGGAAGAGGAAGATCGAGAGGGCGGCCAGCACGGGCCTCATGACCGGCACCACCACGCTGAACAGCACCCGGAACTCGCCCGCGCCGTCGACCCGGGCTGCGTCCAGGAGTTCGTCCGGCAGGCTGCTCAGCGACTGCCGCATCAGGAAGATCGCGAAGGGCACGCACAGGCCGGGCAGGATCAGCGCCTGGTAGGTGTCCAGCAGGCCGAAGTTCGTCATCATCTTGAACAGCGGCACCAGCGTGACCTGTTCGGGCACCACGAGGGTGGAGAACAGCAGGGCGAACAGCAGGGTCCGGCCGCGGAAGCGGAACTTGGCGAAGGCGTAGCCCGCGAGCAGCGCCACGACGAGGGCACCCAGCGTCTGGACCCCCGCCACCAGCAGGGAGTTCCCGACCACCCTGAGCAGGCCGATCTTCTGCTCCAGGTGGCTCAGGTTCTCGCCGAGGCTCCCGCCGGGCAGCAGCTTGGGCGGCCAGTCGAAGACCTCGGTGTCCTTGCGGGTGGAGGCGACCACCAGCCAGTAGAAGGGGGCGATCGACAGCCCGGTGATGCCGGCGAGGAGGAAGGTCAGCGGCCAGCCGCGCAGCCTCTTGAGGGGGTTCACGCGCTCGGAGGCCTGACTCTTGGAGGTCTCGCGCTTCGGAGTCTCGCGCTTCGGCGTCTCGCGCTTGGAGGTCTCACGCTTGGAGGTCTCACTCTTAGAGGTCACTTGTCGCGGTCTCCCATCAGGCGCATCTGGACGGCGCCGAGCACCGTCACGAGCAGGGTGAGCGCGTAGGCGATGGCGGAGGCGTAGCCGAAGTCGTAGTACCGGAAGCCGTTCTGGTACAGGTACATGGAGACGGTCAGGGTGGCGTTGTCCGGCCCGCCACCGGTCAGCACGTACGGCTCGTCGAAGAGTTGGAGCGTGCCGATGGTCGAGAGCACGACCGTGAACAGCAGCACCGGGCGCAGCGCGGGGACGGTGACGGAGGTGAAGCGGCGGATCGGTCCGGCGCCGTCGACCATCGCGGCCTCGTACAACTCCCGTGGAATGGACTGGAGTCCGGCGAGGTAGATGACGGCGTTGTAGCCGGTGTAGTGCCAGGTGAGCACCACGACGACGGCCGTCCGGGCCCAGACGGGCTGGCCCATCCAGTCGACGGAGGGCAGGCCGACGGCGTTCAGCACCCAGTTGACCGCGCCGTCGTCGGTCTTGAGCAGGTAGGCGAAGATCACGCCGGTGGCGACCAGGCCGGTGACCGAGGGCATGAAGACGCCGAGCCGCCACACCGTGCGCCAGCGCACCAGCGCGGAGTTGATGCCGACGGCCATCAGCAGGGCCAGTCCGAGCATCAGCGGGACCTGCATGACGAGGATCTCGCCGGTGTTGGACAGGGCCGTCCAGAACAGCGGGTCGTCCAGCAGGCGCCGGTAGTTGGCGAGGCCGGCGTCGCGGGTGGCCGCGCCGGAGCCGGTGGTGAAGGACAGCAGCAGCGACTCGACGACCGGGTAGGCCTTGAACACGCCGAAGGTCAGCAGGGCGGGGGCGAGCAGCAGGTACGGTACGGCGGCGCGCCGCCGGCGGGACCGGCGCGGCGCTGCGGACCTCCTGGTGAGGGCGGCGGGCGGGCTGGCGGCACTCATGCGATACCGCGCCCGGTCTGCTGGGCGAGCTGCTTGGCGGCGTCCTGGAGGACGGCGGCCGGGTCGGCGCCCTTGAGGAGGACCCTGACCTGGGCGTCGCTGACGAGCTTGAGGGCGCGGGCGTAGTCGCCGGAGTAGTTGGTGGGGTAGCCGCCCTCGATGGCGAGGTCGGCGAAGGTCCTGAGCACCGGCTGCCCGCCGTAGTAGGCGCTCGGCGCGGCGTACAGCGGGTCGGTGTAGGCCTCGGTGAGGGCCGGGAAGACGCCGCCCGCGTTGAACATGGCGTTCACCGAGGCCGGGCGGGTGACCGTGTACTCGACGAACTTCCAGGCGGCGCGGCGGCGCGGGCTGGAGGCGGCGACGGCCAGGTGGGTGGAGTTGACCAGGGCGGTGCGCTTGCCGCCGGGGGTGACCGCCGGGGGCTTGGCGAGACGCCAGTTGCCGCTCTGGTCGGGGATCTTCTTCTCCAGGTAGTGCGCGACCCAGGCGGGCATCGCGGCCACCCCGAGCTTGCCGGCCTTCATCACGGGCGGCCAGCTCTGGACGCCGGGGGTGTCGCCGATCAGCCCGGCCTCGTCCAGCCGCTTGACGATGGTCAGGGCGCGCACGGCCGGCTCCGAGCCGACGGTGATCTTGCCCTGGAGGTCGAAGTAGAAGGCGCCCTGGAGCTGCATCAGGCCCTGGACGAAGTCCAGGTCGGGGGTGGGGTTGGCGGCCCTGTTGATGCCGATCAGGGCGACGCCGGGGTTGGCGGCCTTGAAACGGTCGGCCACGGCGAGCAGGTCGTCCCAGGTGGCGAGGGACTCGGGGTCGATGCCCGCCTTGTCGAAGTAGTCCTTGCGGTAGAAGAAGCCGAGCGGGTTGACCTCCCAGGGCAGCGCGTAGGCGTGGCCGTCCTTGCCGCTGACGACGGGCCACAGGCCCTTGGCGAACTTGTCCTTGTGCGCGTCGGCGCCGAGCGCGGAGAGGTCGGCCAGGCCGCCGGGGAACTTCTCCAGGTACCCGGGCAGGTAGTCGCAGCCGATGTGCAGCACGTCGCCGAGGCCCTGGCCGCCGGCCGCCAGGCCGACGGTGATCTTGTCCCAGATGGCCGGTTCGCCGATGTCCTGGACGTCGACCTTGATCCCCGGGTTGTCCTTCTCGAAGGCCGGGACGATCCCGCGCAGGGCTTCGGCGGCCGTGGCCCAGGACCAGACGGTGATGTTGCCGCTGTCGGCGTCCCCGCCCGAGGCGCCCCCGGAGCCGGAGTCGCCGCAGGCTGCGAGCGTGCCGCCGGCGGTCAGGGCCAGCAGGCCCGCTCCTGAGGCTCGGAGCAGATCACGACGGGAAAGGTGTGACATTGCATTCCTCTCTGAGGGGTGGCGAGGAAGGGTTGAGGCAGGAAGGGTGTGGCGAGGCAAGAAGGAGGGGGTTTTGAACGTTCAAATACACAAAACAGACCAGAACCAAACAGGTTCGAACGGGCGGGTCACAGCAAACGCCCACCCTCCCCACGCCGTCAAGACCTGGGCGCGGGGAGGGTGGGCTCCGAAACCGTTCTGTTATCCCCGCGCGGCGTCCGGAGCGCCGAACACGGTCCCCGGGGTGACCGGGATCCCCCGCGCCATGGCCTCGAAGTCCAGGATCGGATGGGTCAGGATCTCCTCGACCTCGTCGGTCAGGAGGTTGCCCAGGATGAACTCCTCCTCCGCACCCGACCCGAAGGTGACCACCTGCCCGCTCGACTGGATCATCCAGTTCAGCAGCTCCCGCTCGCTGCTCTCCGCGAGGTGGATCTCCCGGCCGGGGTGGTCGCGCCGGATCCCGTCGACGACCGCGCGGACCTCCTCCACCGCCACGCCGAGCCTGCGCACCGTGGCTGGCGAGGCCCGCCGGCCCCACCACTGGAAGATCACCCACTGGGCGACCGACGGGTGGGACAGCACCTCCGCGGCGAGCTCCGGCAGTTGGTGGAGGTTCTCGGCACTCGCCACCGTGTGCACCCGCACCCGGTCGAAGCCCTCGGCGTCGCACAGGGCGAGGGACTCCAGCAGCGCGTCGAGGAGTCTGTCGTCCGGACTCCGGCGGAAGGCGCGTTGCACCTCCGGCGTGACGGCGTCCAGCGGCAGCCGCAGCGAGGACAGGCCGTGGAGCCGGGAGAGCTTCTCGGCGGTGAGCGTGTAGCCGGTGGTGTCGAGGCCGACCTTGAGGCCACTGGCGATGGCGTCGTCGACCACGTCGAAGACCGGCGGCCACAGCAGCGGGTCGCCGCCGGCCAGGACCAGGTCGGTGGTCCCGTGCGCGGCCAGCTTCCCGACGATCCGCCTGGCCTGGTCGAGGTCGATCTGCTCCGCCGCGAACGGGTTGTAGCAGCCCTGGCAGGACATCGGACAGCGGTTGTTGATCGACCAGTTGACCCGCCGGACGCGGCGGCCGGTACGCGACTGGTCGGCCCGGCCGCGGATCCCGGCCACCAGCCGGGCCAGGCGGACGGCCTGCGGGAGGGTGGCGCCGGCGAGCAGTTCCTCGGCCCGTTCGACGGCGGCCGCGGTGGCGTTGTTCTGGAGCAGGAGGAAGGCCAGGCGCCACCGCATGGTCTCGTCCCCCCGGTCCTGGCCCAGGGCCTGTTCGACCCGCTCGGTCAGGGCGCCGAGGTAGCCGGGGGTGAAGTTGGCGGGCTCCAGGCGCCGTTGGAACGCGTCGGCTATCGAGCCTCGTTCCAGGGCCCGGTCGTAGCCGGCCCGCAACGGGTGCGGGGGCAGGATCTCCACGTGCTGCCGGGTGGGCATTCGGTGTTCTCCGGTACGGGTCAGTTCGGGGCGGACGGCAGCATGATGACCATCGAGTCGGCGGACGACAGGCCCATGCCCTCGACGAAGACGGCGTCGCGGACGAGCTGCGCGATGGCGGGGTGGGTGGGGGTCGCGAGGTAGCGGGCGGTGGAGTCGAGCGGGGTGATGTCGTGCTCGGCGATCAAGGTGCGCAGCGAACCCGGCAGGTCGTCGAGGCCCTCGCGCATGTCCTCCAGGTCGAACCGGTCGGCCAGCCGCATCGCCGCCCTGCGGGCCTTGGCGAGGTTGGTCGTCGGGTCCAGGATGGTCGCCTTGGCCAGGTAGTAGGGGACGGGCTGCATCATCCAGGCCAGCGCCGCGCCCGGGTCGTCCTCGTCGCGGCCGGAACGGTCGAAGGCCTCCGACCCGAGCCCGAGGCCGTCGCAGAACCACTCGGGCCGCATGCTGATCCGGTAGTGGGCGTGCCCGGCCAGCCGGAACGCCGGGAGCATGGCTATGACGGACGTCGTCTCGATCCGGAAGGTGTCGGAGATCCGCCGCATCGTCCGCCCCACCACGGCCCGGACCTCCGGCACGTCGGCCCCGTCGGCCACGACGTGGATCAGGTCGAGGTTGGAGACGATGTCACCGGTGGGCCCGGTGCGGTGGTCGCCACGGGCCAACGAACCGGTCGCCGCCACTGACATGCCGGTCACGTCCGCGAACTCGCGGGCCAGCTCCTGGAACAGCCGGGGGACGTCTTCGGGTCTCACGCGCTTCCTCGGGTGTCGGCTACGGACGTGGAGTCGACGCCATCTCTTCCAAGACTGCTCACATCATGGAGAGTTGGCGTTCAGATGGGCACCCTAACAGCGACCCGCCACAAATGGTCGCGTTTGCACCACATATCTCACACACCACAGCTGACGGACCGACACAAGCGGTCTCAACCAGTCACTCAAGCGCCGCCCGCCGCACGTAGATCGGGTGGGCATCCAGCCCGACGAACGCCAGCGCCCCCACCGCACCGACATCACACTTGCGCGAGATGTCGGCCGGGCCGACTTCTCGCGCAAACCTCATCAGGTCAGCACGACCGGCGTGCCCGTCAGGTCCACGCCCGCCTGGCGGAGTTCGCCGAGGGCGGTGACCGTGGTCTCGGTGGCCACGCCCGCCGTGTAGTCCAGCAGCACCCTGGTCGCGAACCCGGCCTTCACGGCGTCCAGCGCCGTCGCCTTCACGCAGTGGTCGGTGGCGATCCCGACCACGTCCACGGCGTCCACGCCCTGGCCGCGCAGCCAGTCGGCGAGCCGGGTGCCGTCCGCCGCGAAGCCCTCGAACCCGCTCTTGGACGCCGAGTGCGCGCCCTTGAAGAACACCTCGTCCACCGCGCCCGCGTCGACGGCGGGCGCGAAGGACGGGTGGAACTCGCCGCCCTCGCTGCCGACCACGCAGTGCACCGGGAAGGACTCCCGGAAGTCCGGCTGCGCCGAGAAGTGCGGGCCCGGGTCGATGTGGTGGTCCCGGGTCGCGACCACCCGCGCCCAGCCCTCCCGCTCCGGGCCCTGGACCAACTCGGCGATCGCCCGGGCCCGGTCGGCGCCCCCGCCGACCGGGACGCTCCCTCCCTCACAGAAGTCCTTCTGCACATCCACCACGATCAGCGCGCGAGCCATCGACCGGCCTTTCCTCGGGGGTACGGGATTTCGCGGCCAGCTTGACGCCTTCGAGGTGCGTGGACGAAGCAACCCGGGCTGGCGTTCACCCGGACGGGCCTGGCGCGGCGATCAGCACGCCCCAGCAGCATCGCCAAGGCCCGCAGCGGAGCGTTCGAGGGAGTCGGTCAGCCACAGGTAGGACAGGCCGACCGTGACCGGATCCCCGCCCGCCTCGGCCACGAGCCGCCAGTAGCGGCGCATCCGCCGGTCCCGGTCCACAGCCACGTAAGCCAGCAGGCGGCCTCGGAACTTCGGGGTGTCACGGTCGCCGCGGACGGAGGCGTGGGCCGCGACGAACCGGTCGAGTGCGGGGCCCACCCGGGGCGGCTCACCCGCCCGTACCAGGGGCTGGGCCAGCGCGCACGCCTCGCCGATCCCGCTCACCAGCTCGTCCTCGTCGGCGATCAGTGCGGCGCCGGCCCGCGCCCTGGCCAGCAGGCCTCGGCTCAGTTCCCGGTCCCCGGCCAGGGCGAACAGCTCGGCGAACGCGACCACCTGCGGCGGGGTCGGGTCGGCGGGCGGCTCGGGTACGGCGATCGCCACGAACGCGGTGAGCATCGCCTCCGACACCGGGGCGACCATCGCACGTCTCCAGAAGTCGATCAGCGCGTCCCGGGCGGCTCCCCCGCCCTCCATAGCGGCCAGCAGCTCCAGCCTGGCGGCCCGGTCGGCCGGTCCGGCCTCCTCGACCGCGCGCAGCGAGGCCCGCCGCCAGGCCAGGTCCGCGAGCCGCACGTCGAGCACGGCCCGCTCGGCGGCGACGACCTCGGCCACGGAGCGTTCGCCGGCGAGCACCTGCCTGATCGAGGGCAGCCCGAGCCCGAGCCTGCGCAGCCGTCGGACCAGGCCGAGCCGCTCCACGGCCACCTGGTCGAACCTGCGGTGCCCGCCCGTGCTGCGCACCGAGTCGACGATGCCCTCGTCGCAGTAGAAGCGGATGGTGCGCACCGGCACGCCGGTCAGCCGGGCCAGCTCGCCGATCCCCAACGTCTCATCGAGCAAAGGCACTTGAACCTCCACCGGACTGGAGTTCCTACCGTATCCAGGTAACCCCGAGAGAGGAGCATCGCGATGGCGATGACGTCGACGCTGGACACCGCACGGCTCATGGAGGGACTGCGGGAGCAGAGCGCGAAGACAGGCCGCGCGGTCGCCGGAAGGGACCCGGACACCCCAGTGCCCACCTGCCCGCAGTGGCCGCTGCGCACCCTCGTCGGGCACCTCGGCCAGGAGCACCGGTGGGCGGCCGAACTCGTCCGTACGCGCGGGCAGTTGCCCGTCCCCGACCCGTGGCAGGCCGACCCCGGCGCCCCGGACGGGTGGGCCCGGTGGCTGCGCGAGGGCGCGGAGGACCTGGTCCGCGCGGTCCAGGAGACCGGCGCGGACACCGAGTTGCCCACGTTCTTCGGGCCACGGCCGGCGGCGTTCTGGCTCCGCAGGCAGCTGAGCGACACCTGCGTCCATCACTACGACGCCGCGTCGGCGACGGGCACCGCGTTCGAGATCGCCGACGACCTCGCGGCCGACGTGATCAGCGAGAACCTCGACCTGCTGTGCACGCCGGCCTTCGAGTCGGTCAGGCCGGCGGCGGCCGGGCTGCGCGGCCGGGGCGAGCGGGTCGGGTTCCGGCCGAGGTCCGGGGAGGGCTGGGTGATCACCAGGGCGCCCGAGGCGCTGCGGTGGGAGCGCGGGCCGGTCGAGGCCGACGTGGTGGTGTCGGGCGCGGTGGCGGACCTCATGCTGGTGGTCTCCCGCCGCCTCCCGCCGCAGGACGACCGGGTGGCGGTGACGGGCGACCGCGCCTTGCTGGACCACTGGTTGACCCACACAGCGTTCTAACCGCCAGAGTTGCGCGAGAAGTCGGCCGGCCCGACTTCTCGCGCGACGGCGTTCGGCTACCGGCCGACCTCGCGGAGGCGGAAGTCCTCGACCGTCTCCCGGCGGATCAGCAGGCGGGCCCGGCCGTCCTTGACGGCGGCCACCGCCGGGCGGCCGACCAGGTTGTAGCCGGAGGCCATCGACAGCTGGTACGCCCCGGCCGCCGGGACGGCCAGCAGGTCCCCCGCGCGCAGGTCGGCGGGCAGGACGGCGTCGCGGACCAGGACGTCGCCGGCCTCGCAGTGCCGGCCGACCACGTCCACCCGGGCCGCGCCCGCCTCCGAGCGGCGGCCCACCAGGCGGACGCTGTACGGCGATCCGTACAGCGCCGGGCGCGGGTTGTCGCTCATCCCGCCGTCCACGGCGGCGAAGCAGTGGCCGTCCGCGGTGTGCTTCACCGACAGCACCCGGTACACGGCGACGGCGGCCGGGCCGGCCAGCGCACGGCCGGGCTCGACGATCAGCCGCGGCACCTCCAGGCCCGCCTCGGCGCAGCGCACCGCCAGCCGGTCGGTCACCCGGACGGCGAAGTCGGCGACGTCGAACTCGGCGTCCCCCGGCAGGTAGCGGATGCCGTGGCCGCCGCCGAGGTCCAGTTCGGGCAGTTCCACACCGTGCTGCTCCCGGATCTCCGCGAGCAGCCGCACCAGCGCGTCCACCGCCTGGAGGTAGGGCTCGACCTCGGTGATCTGCGAGCCCAGGTGGCAGTGCAGGCCGGCCAGTTCGAGCCCGGGCTGGTCGAGCACCCGGGCGATCGCGTCGGCCGCGTCGCCGCCCTCGATCGGGAAGCCGAACTTCTGCCCGCCCACCCCCGTCTGAACCGCCGTGTGGTGCCCGGCGGCGATCCCCGGGACGACCCGGACCAGTACCCGCTGCGGGGTGTCGGCGGCCACCAGGGCGGCGAGCCGGGCGATCTCCGCCGGGCCGTCGATCACGATCCGCCCGACCCGCAGCCGCCGGGCCAGCCGCAGTTCCTCCGGGGACTTGGCGTTGCCGTGCAGCAGGATCCGCTGCGCCGGGAAGCCGGCCGAGGCGGCCAGCCACAGCTCGCCGGAGGAGCAGACGTCCAGACCCAGGCCCTCCTCGGCCACCCAGTCGGCCATCGCGCTGCACAGGAACGCCTTGGCGGCGTACAGCACCTCGGCGTGCGGCAGCGCCCGCCGGTAGGCCCGGGCGCGGTTGCGCACCTCGGCCTCGTCCAGGACGTACAGCGGGGTGCCGAAGCGCTCGGCCGCCTCCGCCAGCCCCACCCCGCCGACCAGCACGTCGCCGCCGGGGCCGGGCCGCGCCGAGGCCGGCCAGGGGCCGCCGAGCGCGTCGACGGCCGGGGCGTCGGGGCGGGCGGTGGAGGTGCCGGTGGAGGGGGCGGGGACGGTGGAGGGGACGGACGGGGCGGTCAGCTGCGTCATGGCGGTACTCCTACGGGGCGGGGCGGGGTTGCGGCACGCGGTGGGCGGGGTCAGTCCTCGAACTGCATCGCGATCCGGCAGTGCGCCGGGCGGCCGCGGTCGTGGCCGACCGTGGGCGCGGGCGCCGGTTCGGGCGGCTCGGGGCTGTCCTGAAGCTCATGCCGTTCCTGTCGGTCCTGCCGGACACCGGCGGGCACCAGGCGGACCAGGCGGCGCGGCGACTGGTCGACGGCGGTGGCGATCGTGCTGCTCACGGGAGGCTCCTCGGGCTCGGGCGGGCGGGCCGCTGTGTGCGGCCCTCGGTTCCAGTGGATGCCCACCGGACGCCGATCGCACCGGGCCTTGACGCGTGGCCTACGCTCCGCCGGGCGTCCTTGACGCCTTCCTGACATCCGCTGCCACGACCGTCACCCGTACGGCCGCACGCGCACCCGAACGTCCGTACGAGCCACCGAACGCCCACCCGGTCCGGATGTCAGGGAGCCGTCAAGGACGGCCGCCCGCACGCCAAGCCCGCGTCAAGAGGCGCGTGGCGGGCGCGGATCCGATGGTGGGCTGGCCGCCGTCCCCGCCGCCACCGAGCCCGCCGCCCCGTTGCCCCGCAGCCCGGGGCGGCCCGGAAGGTCTTCCGAGACGATGCGCCGTTCGGCCCTCACTCCCCCGGACACCACCACGCCCCGAACCGACTGGTTCCGCCGCCCGGAGGGCGTCCGCGAGCAACCCCCGCACGACCGACCGGACGACCGGCCGCACCAACCGCAGCACCACCCGAGCCACCGGCCGACCGGCCCGGACGGCGGCCGCCGCCGGCTCATCACCCGCCGGCAGCTCACCGAGGCCCTGCCCGCCGCCGTCCGCAAGCTCCACCCGCGCACCATGATGCGCAACCCGGTGATGCTCGTGGTGGAGACCGGCTCCGCGCTCACCACGCTCAGCGCGGTGATCCACCCGAGCGTGTTCGCCTGGGTGATCGGCTTCTGGCTCTGGCTGACGGTGCTGTTCGCCAACCTCGCCGAGGCCGTCGCCGAGAGCCGGGGCAAGGCGCAGGCCGAGTCGCTGCGCCGCACCCAGGCCGGGACGACCGCCCGGCGGCTGCTGCACTGGCGGGTCGGCACCCGCGACCACCGCCACGAGGTGATCCCCGCCGAGCAGTTGATGCTGCACGACGTGGTGCTGGTGCCGGCCGGCGAGGTCGTGCCGCAGGACGGCGAGGTGGTCGAGGGGGTGGCCTCCGTCGACGAGTCGGCGATCACCGGGGAGTCCGCGCCGGTGATCCGCGAGTCCGGCGGCGACCGCACCGGCGTCACCGGCGGCACCAGGGTGCTCTCCGACCACCTGGTCGTCCGGGTCACCTCCCGGCCCGGGCAGAGCTTCGTCGACCGCATGATCGCCCTGGTGGAGGGCGCCAACCGGCAGAAGACCCCGAACGAGATCGCGCTCAACATCCTGCTCGCCTCGCTCACCATCGTCTTCCTGCTCTCGGTGGTCTCGCTCCAGCCGATGGCGATCTACGCGCACGCGCCGCAGACCACCGTGGTGCTGGTCGCCCTGATGGTCGCGCTCATCCCGACCACCATCGGCGCGCTGCTGTCCGCGATCGGCATCGCCGGGATGGACCGGCTGGTCCAGCGCAACGTCGTCGCCCTGTCCGGCCGGGCCGTCGAGGCCGCCGGGGACGTCGACGTGCTGCTGCTCGACAAGACCGGCACCATCACCCACGGCAACCGCCGGGCCGTCGCACTGCACCCGCTGCCCGGCGCGAGCACCGAACAGCTCGCCGAGGCCGCCCAGTTGGCATCCGTCGCGGACGAGACCCCGGAGGGGCGCTCACTCGTCGAACTGACGAACCGCCAGTACTGGGTGCCGCCCCGCGCCCCCGGCGAACTCGGCGAGCAGCGGCCCGTCCCGTTCACCGCGCACAGCCGGATGAGCGGCGTCGACCTGACCTGGCCCGACGGGACGAACTGCCTGATCCGCAAGGGCGCCGCCGGCGCCGTCGCCCGCTGGGTGGTGGAGTCCGGCGGGCGGATGCCGATGGAGGCCAAGCCGCTGGTGGACCGGATCGCCGAGGCCGGCGGCACCCCGCTGCTGGTCGCCGTCCACGACCGGCACGGCGCCCGCGCGCTGGGCGTGGTCGAGCTCAAGGACGTGGTGAAGGAGGGCATCGCCGAGCGCTTCGCCGAACTGCGCAGGATGGGCATCCGCACCGTCATGGTCACCGGCGACAACCCGCTCACCGCCCGTGCCATCGCCGCCGAGGCCGGGGTGGACGACTTCCTCGCCGAGGCCACCCCCGAGGACAAGCTCGCCCACCTGCGCCGCGAGCAGGCCGCCGGGAACATGGTCGCGATGACCGGCGACGGCACCAACGACGCCCCCGCCCTCGCCCAGGCCGACGTCGGGGTCGCGATGAACTCCGGCACCCCGGCCGCCAAGGAGGCCGGCAACATGGTCGACCTCGACTCCAACCCGGCGAAGCTGATCGACATCATCCGGGTCGGCAAGCAACTCCTCATCACCCGTGGCGCGTTGACCACCTTCTCGATCACCAACGACGTGGCCAAGTTCTTCGCGATCATCCCCGCGATGTTCGCGAACGCCTACCCCGGGCTGCACCACCTCAACATCATGGAACTGCACAGCCCGACCTCGGCGATCGCCTCCGCGATCATCTTCAACGCGCTGATCATCGTCGCGCTGATCCCGCTGGCCCTGCGCGGCGTCCGCTACCAGCCCGCCTCCGCCACCGACCTGCTCCGCCGCAACCTGCGGGTGTACGGGCTGGGCGGGCTGATCCTGCCGTTCCTCGGCATCAAGGCGATCGACCTGCTGATCCAGTTCGTGCCGGGCCTCGGCTGAGGCGCACGGCGCACCGCGCGCCGCGCGCCGCACGCCGGAGCTGTCAGAAGGACGTCAAGAAGTGTGCGACCGGCGTCATGGAGCCATCAGCGGCGGTACGGACGGCCCGGTTCCGGGGTTCACTGGAATCATCCGAACCAAGGAGTACGGAACCGGGAACACCCGACCGGAGAAACGGAGGCGAACGGCCATGACCGGGACCACCCGAGTGATCGTCGGCCTGAGCGGATCACTGAGCAGTCTGGCCGCCCTCTACCACGCCGTCGGCGAGGCGGCCCGCAGCGAGGCCGTGCTGGTGCCGGTGGCCGCGTGGAACGCGGGCGAACGCGACGGCCTGCGCCCGCTGTCCGAACTGGAGCACGCCGCCCGGCGGCGGCTGGACATCGCCTTCGAGCAGGCCTACGGCGGCTACCCGGCCGGCCTGGTCATCCACCCGCTGGTGGTCAAGGCCGAGCCCGGGCCGGCCCTGGTCGGCGCCGTCACCGGGCCGGAGGACCTGCTGGTCCTCGGTGCCGCCACCCGCCGCCGGTTCGACCGGCTGCGGCACGGCTCGGTGGCCCGGCACTGCCGCCACCGCGCGGGCTGCCGGGTGGTCGAGGTGTCGCCCTCCGCGCTGCTGACCCGGCTCGAACTCCCCGCCCGCACCGGGGCACCGCTCCCGCTGCTCGGGCGTGCCTAGTCCCGTCCCGCGGATCTCGCCGGACAGGCCCTGACAGCAACTCCCCCGAACCCGCCCGCCGGCTCGACGCGTCACCTCACCCACGCCGAGCCGGCGGGCGCCATCGTGCCCGGGCGCGCCGGACCAGGGCCCCTGGTCAAGGCCCGACCCGGCGACGCCCCCAACTGCACCACCGCGTCCGCGTGTTCACGCACCAGCAGCGGGTCGTGGCCGATGAGTGTCAGCGCCACCCCGCGCTCGGCGCGCAGCCGGCCCAGCAGGGTCATGATGCCCACGGCCGTGTCGGCGTCCAGCCCGGAGGTCACCTCGTCGCACAGCAGGACGTCCGGTTCGGCCGCCATCGCCCGGGCGATGGCGACGCGTTGACGCTGGCCGCCGGACAGCTCGTGCGGGTGCCGGGCGGCCAGGTCGGCGGGGAGGCCGACGGCGGCCAGCAGTTCGGCGACCCGGCCGGGGCACTGCTCGTGCGGGGTGGTGTGGTGCAGCCGCAGCGGCCGGGTGAGGGTGGCGCCGACGGTCCGGGCCGGGTTGAGCGCGCCGAGCGGGTTCTGCGGGACGAGTTGGACGCGGCGGCGCTGCTCGCGGGTACGGGCGTGGTGCGAGCCGGCCAGCGGGGCGCCGTCCAGGGTGAGGGTGCCGCCGGTGGGCGGGTGGAGCCCGGCGAGGACCCGGGCGAGGGTGGTCTTGCCCGCGCCGGAGGGGCCGACGATGCCGGTGCAGCTGCCGGGCGCGAGGTGCAGGTCGACCCCGGTGAGGATCCGGCGCCGCCCGCGCCCGTACCCGACGTGGGCTTCGACGCCGAGCGCGGCCAGCCCGACGGCGGTGCGCGCCGCGACCGGTCCGGACGTGCGGCTCGCCCCGGCCCGGACGGCGCCGCCGCCCGCCCCGGGCCGGGCCGGGGTGAGGACGAGCACCTCGTCGGCGCAGCGGGCGACGAAGGCGGCGTCGTGGCTGGCGAGCGCGACGGCGATGCCGTGCCGGCGGGCGAGTTCGCGCAGCAGGTCGGCGATCTCGTCCCGCAGCGCGGGGTCGAGGCCGGCGCCGGGTTCGTCGAGGAGCAGCAGGTCGGGGCGGCGGGCGAGGGCCCGTGCGAGGGCGACGCGACGCTGCCGGCCGCCGGAGAGGGCGCCGAGGAGGGCGAGCCGGTGGCGGCGCAACCGGCGCAGTGGTTCGGGGGCGAGGGCGAGGACGTCCTGACCGAGGACGGTGACCAGCCCGGTGGCGCGGGCGCCCGGTGGCAGGGCGCCGGCGAGGGCGTGCAGCAGGGTGGTCTTGCCCGCGCCGGAGGGGCCGGTGACGGCGTGCACGCGCCCGGGGCGCAGGTCGAGGCTGACCGGGGCGAGCAGCGGGGTGCCGTCCGCGAGGGCGATGGCGAGCCGGTCGACCCGGGCGGTCGGGTTCTCGGTCACAGTCATTCCGCGTGTCCTCCCCCGAACCGAAATCACTTAGGTTTGCCTACCCTGAAGTTGAGCCCCCAGACAACCCTCCTGCCACACAATGGCTCAGGAGTGACCACCCCGCCGACGTTCTCGGCCGCCGTCCGGCCGTCAGCACCAGGGGGCGGCCGGCGCGCGGCCGGCGTCATTGCGGGTCGTGCAGGTGGTCACTCAACCAGGTCAGCGACGGCGGGAGCAGCCTGGTCCAGGTGGTGAAGTTGTGCCCGCCGGTCTCCACGACGGCCTGGGCGACCACCAGCGGCGGGCGGGCGGCCGCGGCGAAGGCCACGGAGTCGGCGTAGCCGTGGCCGTCCTCCTTGCTGTCGGCGAGGAGGACGGCGAGGGCGGGCATCGGCAGGTGGGCGAGGCGCCAGTTCAGGTCGGCCTCGTCGCGCCGCTGCTGGCTGCCGCCGAAGAGGTCGCCGGTGGTCGCGTCCTCGGCGGCCTTGAAGTAGCCGGACAGCGAGACCGCCACCGGGAAGGTCTCCGGGTGGACCATGCCGAGTTTGACGGCGCAGTAGCCCCCGGTGGAGTCGCCGATCACGCCGAGGCTGCCGGTGCCGTCGAGCACCCGGTAGGAGGCGCGCAGGTCGGCCGGCACGTCGGTGGTGAAGTAGCTCTGGGCCTGCGGGCCGTTCGGGACGTCCTCGCACTCGCTGTCGCGCGGCATCGACGGAGAGGGGCGCACCAGCACCAGGACGGTCGGCTTCATCGTCCCCCGGCGCAGCAGGTCGAGTTCGTACGCCGGGTAGCGCAGCTTGGTGACCAGGTTGGCGGCGTCCCCCGGGAAGCCGGTCATCACCAGGGCGGCCGGGAAGTGCCGGGCCTCGGCGCCGGGCCGGAAGTACTGCGGCGGCAGGTAGACGTACCCGTCGGTGCTGAGCCCGGTGGTGGTGCCGGGCAGCCGGACCCGGTCGAGCCGCCCGATGGTGGCCGGGCTGCGGTCGGCCCCGTCCGCGCCGGTGATCTCGGCGGTGCCGAGCACCTGCACCCCGGCGGGTACCTCGGCCGGGGTGCCGCCGGGAGTGCCGGAAGGGGTGCCGGAGGGGACGGCGGTCGGGCCGCCGGACGGGCCGCCCGCCTGGATGACGCCCGTCGCACGGTCGCGCCCGAACAGGTCGGACCAGCTGCTGTAGAACACGAAGTCGTCGTTGACGGCGAGCCCGAGGGTGGCCAGCAGGGCGAACTGGGTGACGGCGATCGTCCCGAGCCGCAGGAACACCGCGGGCCAGCTGCGGACGGCCAGCCGGGGCCAGACCCAGAGCGTGCCGAGCACCGTGAACACCGCGAACAGTGCCACCAGCGCCAGCAGCTTGTGACTGGTGAGTCCCATCCGGCCTCCCTGGGGCGCGTCCGACCGCGCGACCCAGGGTAGCCAGGACGGGACGGAACGTCACTCCCGCCGTGGCATCGCGAACAGGGGGGCGCGCGCCGGCCCCACCAGGGGGCGCCGGGAAGGCG
>NZ_JBHXTQ010000033.1:51061-79047 GCF_042677305.1 Kitasatospora sp. NPDC127121
GCGCCCCCCCCCGCGACCCCGGTGCTCCCGTGCTGGTCTGCCACCACACCCCCCCGATTCCCGGCCCCCCCGGGCGCGCGCGCGCCTGCCAGACCTGGTCGCGCAGGAACGGCGGGTCGGTGAAGCGGATGCCGGTGGCGTCGCGCAGGGCGTTGGCGAAGGCGGGGGCGACCGGGTTGAACGGGCTCTCGCTCATCGACTTGGCGCCGAGCGGGCCGATCGCGTCCGAGGTGGTCGAGAAGTGCACCTCGGTGCGCGGCACGTCGGCGTACGCGGGCAGGCGGTAGCGGCGGAAGGCGGCCGTGGTGACCTCGCCCCGGTCGTCCAGCAGCACCCGTTCGAACAGCGTCGCGCCGAGCGCCTGGGCGACCCCGCCCTCGACCTGCCCGCGGCACTGCATCGGGTTCATCACCCGCCCGGCGTCGGCGCCGTGCACGCTGCGCAGGATCCGGATCTCCCCGGTGTCCGGGTCGACGGCGAGGCGGAACCACTGCGAGTTGAACGCCACCGAGCGCGGCGAGCCGCCCCAGTGCCCGGTGCCGACGAGGTCGACGCCGCGTTCGCGCGCCGCCGCGTGCAGTTCCTTCAGCGGGATGCCGCGCCCGTCGCAGTCGACGGCCTCGGCGCCGAGCCGGACCAGGCTGCGCGGGGTCCGTGCGTACTCGGCGGCGAAGTCGGTCAGCCGTTCGGCGAGCGCGTTCGCGGCCCGCATCACCGCCTTGCCCGCGACCACCGTCCCCGCCGAGCCGAAGGCGCCGGTGTCGTGCCGGACGACGTCGGTGTCGGACTGCCGGATCGCGATCCGGTCGGCGGTGGTGCCGAGCGCGCCCGCAGTGATCTGCTGGTGCACGGTGGTCGTGCCGTTGCCGAACTCGGCGGTCCCCACGGCGACGTCGTAACCGCCGTCCTCCAGCAGGGCGACGGCGGCGTCGGCGAAGTGCCCGCCGGGCGGGCCGGTGGCGATCATCGCCATGGCGAAGCCCTGCCCGACCAGCCAGCCCTCGGGGGCGTCCGCCGCGCTGCGGTCGTTCGCGAGCGCGTCGCGGACGACTTGCAGGCACTGGTCGAGGCCGTAGCTGGCGATGTGCAGGTCCTCCTCCTCGCCGCCGGGGCTGAGCAGGTGCTCGCCGGGGCCGATGACGTTGCGCTCGCGGAACTCCAGCGGGTCGATGCCCAGCCGGCGGGCCAGTTCGTCCATCGCCGACTCCACCGCGAAGGTCACCTGCCCGAGCCCGTAGCCCCGGAAGGCGCCGGCCGGCACGCAGTTGGTGTACACCGAGTACGCCTCGACCTTCTTGTGCGGCACCCGGTAGACGCCCATCGACTCGCCGACGCTGTGGAACATCACCGCCGGGCCGTGGTTTCCGTACGCGCCGGTGTTGGACACCACCCGGAAGCTCAGCGCCGTGAGCGTGCCGTCCGCCTTCGCGCCCGCCTTGACGGTGATCGTGAACGGGTGCCGGGTGGTGGCGCCGTAGAACTGCTCGGCCCGGGTGAACTCCAGCTTCACCGGCCGGCGCAGCCGCAGCGCCGCCAGCACCGCGATGTCCTCGGTCAGCATCTCCTGCTTGCCGCCGAAGCCGCCGCCGACCCGGCCCGCCACCACCCGGACCTCCTCCTCCGGCAGGTCGAACAGGGCGCAGAGCGCGCGCCGGGTGAGGAACGGCACCTGGGTGCTGGAGCGCACCACCAGCCGCTCGCCGGCGCCGTCCTCCCGCTCCTCGAAGGAGACCACGCAGCCGTGCGTCTCCAGGCTGGCGTGCTGCACCCGCTGGGTGCGGAAGGTCTCCTGGTAGACCGCGTCGGCCTCGGCGAAGCCCTGCTCCACGCTGCCGATCTCGCCGTGCACCTCGCCGCACACGTTGTGCTCCGGCCGGGCGATCCGGGCCTGCGGCCCCTTGGCGTGCAGGACCGGCGCGCCGGGCGCCATCGCCTCCTCCGGGTCCAACACGTACGGGAGTTGCTCGTACTCGACGGCGATCCGGCGGCAGCCCTCCTCGGCGGCGGCCTCGCTGTCGGCGACCACCGCGGCGACCCGCTGGCCGACGAAGCGGACGACGTCGTCCAGCAGCCGGGTGTCGTCCGGGTCCTCGGTCGGGTGCTCGTGCCGGGCCGAGGAGTACAGCCGCTCGGGCGCGTCGTGGTGGGTGAACACCGCGTGCACGCCGGGCACCCGCAGGGCGGCCGCGGTGTCGATGGCGACGATCCGGGCGTGCGGGTGCGGGGAGCGCAGCAGCTTCAGGTGCAGCAGCCCCGGCACCTCCACGTCGAAGGTGTAGCGGGCGGCGCCGGTGACGACCTGCGGCCCGGCGGGCGCGCCGAGGCTGCGGCCGACGGCCCGGCCGGCCTCGGGCTCCTCGGTGTGCCGGACGCCGCGGATCGCGTCCTCGATCGCCCGGTAGCCGGTGCAGCGGCACAGGTTGCCCTTCAACGACCTGGGGAGGTCGGCGAGTTGCTCCTCATCCAGGGCACTGGCGGTCATCAGGAAACCGGCCGTGCAGAAGCCGCACTGGAAGCCCTGGGCGTCCAGGAACCGCTGCTGCATCGGGTGCAGTTCGCCGTCCTTGGCCAGGCCCTCCACCGTGGTGACGCACCGCCCCTCGGCGCGCGCCGCCGGGTAGAGGCAGCTGTGCACCGGGGTGCCGTCCACCTGCACGGTGCAGGCGCCGCAGTCGCCGGCGTCGCAGCCCTTCTTCACCCCGAACCAGCCGCGCTCGCGCAGGTAGGTGCGCAGGCACTGGCCCGGGCGGGGCTCGGCGTCGAAGTCCCGTTCGTTGACGCGGATCGAGAAGCTCATGCGGCGGCCTCCTCGGCCAGGCCCGGTCCGGCCGTACTCGGCGCGGCCGACCGGGCGGGGTCCAGTTCGCGGCGGATCTGCTCGGCGAACCGGAAGGTCAGGTGCCGCCGCCAGGCGGGCAGTCCGTGGATGTCGTCGACGTACTCCTCGGGCCGGATGCCGTCCCGGACCGCCTCCTCGACGGCGGCCGCGTTCGACCCCGGCGGGAACCAGAGCCGGATCGGGCGGACGGTGGCGGCGGTGACGGTGATGGTCAGCGAACCGTCCACCGGGTCGAGGGTGCCGATCAGCAGCGCGCCGGAGCGGCCCAGCCCGTACAGCGAGGCCTGGCGGAACGCCGTCCGGGCCGCCAGCGCCCGGCCCGGCAGGGTGATCGAGCGCAGCAGCTCACCCTGCCGCAGGTCCTTGACACCGGCGCCGGTGACGAACTCCGCTACCGGGACGCGGCGTTGCTCCCCCGACGGGGCCCGCAGCAGGCAGACCCCGTCCAGGGCGGCGGTCAGCGAGATCATCGGACCGGCGGGCAGGCCGTTGCACAGGTTGCCGCCGACGGTGGCCATGTTCCAGATCTTCCAGGAGGCCAGGAACGCCCGGCAGCACTGCTCGAACAGCGGCGCCGCCGTCCAGGCGGCGGGCTTGGGGTGGCGGGAGAGCTGGGCGACCGTGCAGGTCGCGGCGATCTCCAGGCCGCCGTCCGGGGTCGGGGTGAGCGGCTCCCAGCCCATCCGGCCGAGGTCGATCAGCCGGCGGATGTGCGGCTGCGGCTCGGAGAACAGGTACGTCCCGCCGCCGAGCCAGGCGTCCCCGGGCCGCCAGGTGCCGCCCCGGCGGGCGTCGCACAGCTCGGCCACCGTGTTCAGATCCATGTCGCTCCATCGCCCCTGGCCGGTCCCGTTCCTTCGGTACGGCGATTGAAGCCGCGGCGACCGGTCGGGCACGAGTGGGCCCGCACACCAGCCGCACCCGGCCCCACCTGGTCGATCGTCCAACAGCGGGCCCTCCCACCCGCATCAACTTCGACAAGGGTGTCGAAGTTGGCGTGAGGGCCGGGCTATGCTGTCCCGAAGTCCGAGGATGACCCCCCTTGCCCCGTCGACGAACGCACCAGCATGGCGCGCCCGACCGGAAGGAGGCGAGACGCATGGACAGCAGCAGTGCGGGCCGCACCACCCGCCCCCACCCCCGCATGCCCCGGTCCGCCTCCGGCAGACGGTGAGCACGGTCGAGACGGTGAACACACCCGTCGCACAGGCTTTCTGACGTCACGTCAAGTTTTCCTGACGCCACGTCACCCACGTCGGCTCTGCCGCCACCGCCGTCCACGGCCCCTTCACCCGCCCCGGTCTTCCCCGCCGAGGAGAGGTATCCCATGACGACGTCCCGGCCCTACCCGCGCCCCGCCGAAGCCGCGGTGCTGCTCACCGTCCTCGCCCTCCTCGTCGCCGAGGAACTCGCCCTCGGCCTGGCAGAGGAGGAGGACCGCCCGGTCATCAACGCCATCCTGATCGGCGCCTCAGGCTCCGGCCTCCTGGCGGTCGGCGCGGTGCTGCTCGGGCGCTGGCTCGACACCCGCCGCCCGCTCCCGTTACCCCCGCCCGGCCCCAACGGCCGCGAGTACAGCGCCCGCGCCCTCGAAGACTTCCCGATGGACGCCGTGCGCCCGCTCCTGCTCGCCCACCAGGCCCCGCAGCTGGGCCAGTTGTACTCCGCCTGGATGCTCGCCCGGGCCGGCCGACCGGCCCCGTGGATCGCCCGCCGACTCGGCATCCCGCTCGACGCCGCCCACCTCCTCGTCGACGCCGCCCGCACCCGCCACGACTGAGCCTGCGGCGTCAGCGGCGCCGACCGGGCGCCCCCGCGCCCGCCTGCGCCAGCAGGAACGGCACCAGCCCGCGCTCCGCCAGCGCCGACCGCCAGGCGTCCCGCGCCAGCCCCAGCTCCCCCAGGACGCCGGCCTCCCCGCCGGACTCCGCCGACCTCGACCGCGAGGCCGCGCCCAACAGCCCCAGCCCGCCCACCAGCAGGCTCACCGCGGCCACCCCGGCCGCCACCCACCCGGCACCCACCAGCGCGTGCCCCAGCACCTCGGCGTCGTCCGCCAGCCCCAGCGCGTACCCGAGCAGCAGGAGGATCGCGGCCGCCACCCCGGCGATGATCGGCACGATCACCCCCAGCACCCCCCACCACCCGGACACCCGCTGCCGCCCCGGCTCGTCCACCGGCAGCCGCGCCACCGCGTCCTGGTCCGCCCGCAGCGCCGCGTACCGCTCGTACTCGGGCGCCGCCGCCGCCAGCACGAACTCCGCGTTCTCCCGGGCGCACCGCCGCAACCGCTCCACCCCCGGCCCCTCGTCCCCCACGGCCCGCAGGGCCGCCCGCACCTGCGACCCGGCCAGCGCCCTCCCCAGCTCCGTCTCGAAATCGGCCCGATCCTGCTGCGGCAGTCGAAGCGGCCTGTCCATGCCGTGCCCCCGTTCGCTGTTCTCCATGTTCTACAGAACTGTAGAACATGGCAGCGGATAGCAGCAGCCCCGTTCACCTGTGGGCTTGCGATTCAGGAGCAGCCGCACCCGGCACCCGCGCGGCCGACGGACCGGTCGGCTCAGGACACCGTCAGGATCCCCCGCATGAAGTGGTGGAGGGTGCACAGGTACGAGGAGGCGCCCGGCCGGGCCGGCGCGGTGAAGGTCGCGGACGCGCCCGGGGCGATGGTGCCGGTGTCGAAACTGCGGTCCTGGGCGGTGAGGGTGTGGTCGACGGTGTCGGCGTTGCGGACCGTGACGACGGCGCCCGGGCGGACGGTGAAGTTCGCCGGCTCGAACACGAAGTCCCTGATGGCCACCGCCCCCGGGGCGGGAGCGGTGGCCGAGGACGGCGAGGCGGCCGGGGCAGCCGGAGTCGCCGGAGCGGACCCGCTCGGCCCCGGACCTGAGGTCGGGCCTGAAGCCGAGCCCGAATCCGGGCCTGCGTCCTGGCCTGCGTCCGGGCCGCCCACGCTGACGGAGCAGGCGGCGAGGGCGGCGCCGAGGAGCACGGCGGCCACGGCCCGGGCCCGCGACCGCATCAGGAACTGAAGAGCGGGACCCGCCTGGCGTCCGAGGACGCGGGCGGGGTGGCGCCGAGGTCGGAGACCGTGGCGATCAGGACGGCGTCCGCGCCCGGGATCCAGTTGACCGTCTTGGACTGGACGACGAGCTGCCGCTGCCGCGCCGTCCCGTCGCAGATCACGTCCGCCTCGGCCGTCCGGCTGGAGCCGAAGGCCGTCGAGGAGGTGTCCTCCGGGTCCCGCTGCTCGACCGAGACGGTGAGCGACCGGGCCTCCTCCGCGACCCCGCAGACGTACTCGACGTCGACCCGGACCCGGCCGGGGACCTTCGAGTCGATCCGGGCCTCACCGAGAGTGACGCCCGTGGGGGCCGCGTCCCCGTCCCGCACCCGGGCCGGAGCGGCCGCCGAAGCCGCGGCCGGCGCCGGGTCGGCGGCCAGGGCCGGTACCGTGAGCCCGCCGAGGGCCGTGGTGAGGGCCGTCACAATGATCCACCGCTGCACTGCCAACCTCCCATAACTGAAACCGTGTTGCGGCCGACGCTAACCGCCCCGCCAGTGGCCCGCGCGCCGGGGCGGGCACCCGTCGCACGGACAGCCCAGCCACGACGGCGACCCGCCGCCCGACGGCCCAGCGGCGGCGGTGACCCGGCATCGCCAACGGCCCAACCCGCCGCCCGACCGACCGTCACACCGGACCGGCCCGCCGCGACGACCCTCCGTCACCGCGCGGCCCACATGGACCAGCGCCCGCTCGGCCGCCCTCCCCAGGGCCGCCTGAACGGACGAAGGGCCCGCCGCGCGGTACGCGCGACGGGCCCGGGGTGGCGCAGTGTTCGGGGTTCAGGCCACGGCGAGCTCAGGACACGGCGAGCTCACGGCACGGCGAACTCAGGGCACGCTCAGGACGCGGCGAGCCAGGCGGCCGGGCCGCCGACCTGGGTCCAGTTGGTGCCGCCCAGCCACTTGAAGACGCCGCTGCGGTCCGGGCTGAGCCCGTACACGGTGCCGGCGCCGTCGATGCTGAACTCCGCGCCGGGGCCGCCGATCCGCGACCAGCTGTTGGGCGCCCCGCCGTAGCGGAAGACGTCACCGCTGGTCGGGTCGGTGGCCAGCAGGGTACGGCCGCCGCCGGCCACGATGGTGCCGGCCGGGCCGCCGACCTGGGCCCAGGTGGCGCCGCCCTGCCACTGGAACACGCCACCGCGGTCCGGGGTGAGCCCGTACACACCGCCCGCGTCGTCGACGGCGAACTGGGCGCCGGGGCCGCCGATCCGCGACCAGCTGTTGGGCGCCCCGCCGTAGCGGAAGACGTCACCGCTGGTGGGGTTGGTGGCGATCAGGGTGTTGCCGCCGGCGACGATGCTGCCGGCCGGACCCCCGATCTGGGTCCAGGTGGTACCGCCCTGCCACTGGTACACGCCGCTGCGGTCCGGGCTGAGCCCGAAGACGTGGCCGCCGCCGTCCACGGCGAACTGGGCACCCGGACCACCGATCCTCGTCCAGCTGTTGGGGCTCCAGTTGTACACGTAGAGGTCGCCGGTGGCCGGGCTGGTGGCGACCAGACCGCCACCGCCGGAGACGATGGTGGCGGCCGGGCCGCCGACCTGGGTCCAGGTGGCGCCGTTCCAGTTGAAGACGGCGCCGCGATCGGGGGCGAGCGCGAAGAGGGCGGTCGAGACCGCGATCGGGGCACTCGGCCGCGCGACGGACGCGGCCGCGCTCACCGGTGCGAGTGCGACGGCGGACGCGGTGGTGGCCTGGGCCGGGACCGCCAGCAGCGGGGCGGCTCCGAAGGCGAGCGCCAGGCCGGTGAGGAGGGGTTTGCGGGTCGTGGCACGGAGGTGCATCGCTTCCGACCTTCTGATGGTTTGGGAGTGCGAGTGGCACGTGCTGTTGATCCGAGCGGCTGATCCGAACTGCCTGCAATAGACATGGACATGCCATACGCCAGTCTTGCCTACTGCTCCACGGCCTGTCCTACGACGAACTGCGGATTGTCCGCCGCACCCGGGTGCGGTACAAGGCACCCCCGGGCCCGCCGCGCCCTCCACGCGGCGGGCCCTGCAAGGACGCGAGGCGCTACCGGCGCCCGGCGCCGACCTCGGAGCCGGTGCGCTCGCCCTCGCCCTGGTCCTCGCCCTGGTCCTCGTTCCGGTCGTCGCGCCGGTCGTCGTTCCGGTCCCGGTCGCCCCAGCCGTCGCTGCGGTCGCGGTACAGGGTGAAGCGGTCGAAGAGCACCGGCGTCGGGAACGGGTTGGCCGCGGTGGCGGACGGGGAGTGGTAGTAGCTGACGGTGATGGTGGTGCGGCCGCCCGGCACCGGCCCGGGGTCGACGTCGAAGACCGCGACGCCGTACGGGAAGGCGGTGTCCGGGTCGGTGACCGCGGACCAGTGGGCCTGCTCCTTCGCGTCCGGGTCGGCCTTGAAGGTGAGCCGCTGGGTGCGCACGGAGGCCTGGCGGACGCCGTCCGCGTCGGCGGGCAGGTAGACGTCGTCGTGGCCGGCGGTGCCGCCGCCGCCGAGGATCAGGTGGACGGTGCCCTGCGAGGTGTCGATCCGACGCAGGTCGTCGTCGGCGACGGCCGGGGTGAGCAGGCCGCCCGGCTCGGTGCCGCGGACGGGGTGGGTGCGCTCGTAGTCGTGGTCGTGCCCGGCCAGGACGAGGTCGACGGAGTAACGGTCGAGCAGCGGCAGCAGCTTCTCGCGGATGCCCATGTCGCCGCCGTGGCTGGCGGCCGAGGAGGACATCGCGAACTGGTGCAGGTTGACGACGACCCAGTCCACCGCGCGGCCGCGCCGGGCGCGCGCCAAGGTGCGTTCCAGCCAGCGGAGTTGGGCGCCCTCGCTGTAGTCGCTGATGTAGATGGACTGGCCGGTGGCCGGGTCGAGGCTGGCGTCGTCCTCGACGGCGATCTCGTTGCCGTCGAGGCTCACGAACAGCACCGAACCGACCTGGAAGCTGTACCAGTTGCCGCAGTAGTCGCGGGTGCCGTTGTCGGGCAGTTCGAAGCGCGTCAGATAGGAGGCGTAGCCGAGGTCCCCGCCGCCGGCCTCGACCTCGTGGTTGCCGGGCGCGGGCATCCAGGGCCGGCCGGCGGCCGACTTGGCGAGGTTGTTCATGAACGCGTTCCAGCACTGCGGCTGGCGCTGCGGGTTGTTGTTGGCGTACGCGAGGTCGCCGTTGAGCAGGTGGAACAGCGGCGCGAACTGCTCGACCTGGCGGACGGCGGCGGCGCCGTGGATCGAGGACTTGCTGAACACGTTGTCGCCGGTGCCGAGATCGCCGAAGCTGGTGAAACGGAACGCGGCCCGGCCGCGCGCGGGCGCGGTGCGGAAGGTGCCGCGCACCGGGCCGGAGCCGTCGTGCAGCACCTCGTAGACGTACGTGGTGTCGGGCCGCAGGCCGTCCAGGCGGACGTGGTGGGTGTACGTCTCGACCTTGTTGAGCCCGTCGACGTAGGTGCGGGTCTCGGCGTCCACGGTGTGGCCGGCGCCGCCGCGCGGGGTGCCGATCCGCACCCGGGGGCGGCGCACGGTGGCGGCCGTCGCCCAGGAGACGGTCATCTCGCGGGACGGCTCGTTGCCCCACTGGAGGTGGATCTGCTCCGGTCCGGGGGTGCCCGCCAGGGCCGGCTGCGTCCAGAGGAGGGTGGACGCGGGCAGCGCGGCCAGCGCACCGGCCGCGGTACCCGTCCGAAGGACCGTTCTGCGCGAGGGATGTGACACTGTCGCCTCCAAGGCTCCGGGAAACGCCCAGGAGAGTCCCAGCCGAACCGGGCGCCCGGGCCACCGGCGAAGGTTCTTCCGGCGAACGCCAGTTGAACGCCGGATCGGATCGGGCGGCGATCAACCGTGACACCGGTCAGGCCGGTCACACCAGTTACACCGGTTACACCGGTTACGCCTGTCACACCGGTTACGCCGGGAGGATTACCGATCCCTGACGGCCGGTCCGTCCACGCCCGATCCGCCGCCCCGCGCGGCTAGCGTCGGCGGCATGGAGATTCTGGTCACCGGCGGAGCCGGGTTCATCGGGTCGGCCGTGGTCCGCGCGCTGGTCGCGGCCGGGCACGGGGTGCGGGTGCTGGACGCACTGCTGCCCGCCGTCCACCCCCCGGGGCGGGCCCCCGAACTGCCCGGGGGCGTGGCCTTCGAGCAGGGGGACGTCCGGGACGCCGCCGCCGTGCAGCGGGCGCTGGCCGGGGTGGACGCGGTCTGCCACCAGGCGGCGATGGTCGGCCTCGGGCTGGACCTCGACGACGCCCCCGCCTACGCGGGCTGCAACGACCTCGGCACGGCCGTCCTGCTCGCCGCGATGGCCCGCAGCGGCGTCCGCCGCCTCGTCCTGGCCGGCTCGATGGTGGTGTACGGGGAGGGCCGCTACCGCTGCCCCGCGCACGGCGACGTCGCCCCGGGCCCGCGCCGCCCGGCCGACCTGGAGGCCGGGCGCTTCGAACCGCCCTGCCCGGCCTGCGGCCGCGCCCTGAGCCCCGGCCTGGTCGCCGAGGACGCCCCGGCCGACCCGCGCAGCGTGTACGCGGCCACCAAGCTCGCCCAGGAGCACCTGGCCTCCGTGTGGGCCCGGGCCTGCCAGGGCGCCGTCCTGACGCTCCGCTACCACAACGTGTACGGGCCGGACATGCCGCGCGACACCCCGTACGCGGGGGTCGCCTCGCTGTTCCGCTCGGCGCTGGCCCGGGGCGAGGCCCCCCGGGTGTTCGAGGACGGCGGCCAGCGCCGGGACTTCGTCCACGTCGAGGACGTCGCCGCGGCCAACCTCGCCGCGCTGGAGGCCCTTGCCGCCCGCGCGCCGGGCAGCTCCCGCGCCTACAACGTGGGCAGCGGCGAGGTCCGCACGATCGGCGAGCTGGCCGGGGCGCTGGCGGCGGCGTACGGCGGCCCGGCACCGCTGGTGACCGCCGAGTACCGCCTGGGCGACGTCCGGCACATCACCGCCGACTCCTCCCGGCTGCGCGCCGAACTCGGCTGGCGCCCGCAGGTGCCGTTCCCCGCCGGGATGGCCGAGTTCGCGGCGGCGCCGCGGTCCGGCGCCGCACCTGACTGCCCGTCCGATGTCGGCCGGAACTCGCCGGTGAAGAGCGGAGGATGGGGCTAGCCTGGCGGCATGGTTGCAAACTACAAGGGAGATGTGGCCGTGAACGACCAGGAATTCGTCAGCGCACCCGCCCTGATCCTCCGGTCCCTCTCCGCCGACCCCGGCCGGCGGGCCATCGTCACCGCCGACGGCGTCGAGATCACCGCCGGCGACTTCGCCGCCGCCACCTACCGCCTCGCCCACGAGCTCATCGCCCGGGGCGTCACCCGCGGGGACACCGTCACCCTCCTCACCGGCAACACCGCCGAGGCACTCGGCGCCCGCTACGCCGCGGGCCTCGCAGGTGCGCGGGTGGTCACCCTGTACGACGGCATGAGCACCCCCGTCCTGGCCGAGGTCGCGGCAAGCGTCGACGCCGCCGTCCTCCTCGTGGACGCCGAACGATACACGGAGGCCGCCGAGTTGCTGCCCCTGATCGACGTGCCGACCGTCCTGCGCCTCGGCGCCGGACCGGCGGCCGTCGGCGAGGACGTGATCGCCGCCGCCGCGAACCGCCCCGCCGAGCCGCCCGCCGTCCGGATCGGCCCGGACGACGACCTCGGCATCCGCCACACCGGCGGTACCACCGGAATCCCGAAGGGCATCGTCAGCCTGCACGGCCCCTACCGCGGCGTCTTCGACACCTCGTTCGGCTCCGCCGGCACGGCCGACGAGGCGCCCCGCTTCCTCGCCGCCACCTCGCTCGCCCACCTCGCCGGGATCTTCTCCGACCTGACGCTCCACCACGGCGGCACGGTGGTCCTCCAGCGCACCTTCGACCCCGGCGAGGTCCTGGCCGCCGTCGAGCGCGAGCGCATCACCAGCCTCTGGGCGCTGCCGCCGCTGCTCTACCAGCTGCTCGACCACCCGGCGATCGGCCGCACCGACCTGTCCAGCCTCCGGCAGATCATGTACGGGGGCTGCGCCGCCTCGCCCACCCGGATCCGCGAGGCGCTCAAGGTGTTCGGGCCGGTCCTGGTAGGCATCTACGGGATGTCCGAGGCGCAGCTGATCTCCTTCCTCACCCCGGAGGGGCACGACCGGATCGCGCAGGGCGGCCAGGTCTCGGTCGGCCGGCCCCTCCCGGGCGTCGACGTGGAGATCCGCGCCGAGGACGGCACCGGGCTGCCGACCGGAGAGCAGGGCGAGGTCCACATCCGATCGGCCGGACTCATGGCCGGGTACTGGAAGCGGCCCGACCTGACCGCCGAGGTGCTGCGCGACGGCTGGCTGAACTCCGGCGACGTCGGCTACTTCGACGCGGACGGCTACCTCTACCTGGCCGACCGGGTCAAGGACCTGATCATCGTGGTCGGCGGGCACGTCTACCCGTCCGAGGTGGAGGACCTCCTCCTCACCCACCCGGCGATCGCCCGCTGCGCGGTCTTCGGCGTGCGCGACGCGCAGGAGGCGGAGCACGTCCACGTCGCCGTCGTTCCCGCTCCGGGGCAGCAGCCCGAGTTGGCGGACGTCCAGGCGTTCGTCACGGCCCGCAAGGGGCGGATCTACGCGCCGGAGGCCCTGCACCTCGTGGACGAGATCCCGCTGACGTCGGTCGGCAAGCCGGACAAGAAGCGGCTGCGCGAGGCCGTGGCCGAGTAGGCCGAGTAGGCCGCGCGCTCGAAAGGCGGACCCCGGGACCTGCCTCGTCATTCCCTCCGGGCGCGCGGCGCGGGCAGGGCGATCTCGAAGCAGCAGCCCCCGGCGACGTTGCGCACCTCCGCCCGCCCGGCGTGCGCCTCGACGATGCCGCGCACGATGGCGAGCCCGAGCCCGGCACCGCTCTCGCCGGGCTCGCCGGCGGCCCGGCCGTCGTCGCGGCGCGGCGTGCGGGCGGAGCCGCCGCGCCAGCCCGTCTCGAACACCCGGGGCAGGTCCTGTTCCGGGATGCCGCCGCAGCCGTCGGTCACCGACAGCACCACCTCGTCGGCCTCCCGCCGGGCGGCGACGGCCACCACGCCGTCCGCGGGGGTCGAGCGGATCGCGTTGACCAGCAGGTTGCCGAGCACCCGGGTGATCTCCCCGCTGTCCACCTCGACCGGCTCGGCCGCCGCCGGCTCGTCGGCCACCTGCCGCCCCTCCAACCGGACGCCGCGCCGCCGGGCCAGCGGGTACGCCCCGGCGAGCGCGTCGTCCACCAGGTCGTACACCGAGACCCTGGTGAGCGAGAGGGCGAGCGCGCCCGCCTGGATCCGGGAGAGCTCGAACAGGTCGTCCACCATGCCGGTGAGCCGTTCGACCTCGGTGCCGATCCGCACCAGGTAGCGGTCGGGGTCCTCGGCGACGCCGTCCTCCAGCGCCTCGGCCATCGCCCGCAGGCCGGCCAGCGGGGTGCGCAGGTCGTGCGAGATCCACGCGACCAGCTCCCGGCGGGAGTGCTCCAGGGCCTGCTCGCGCGCCCTGGACTCCGCCAGCCGGGCACTGGTGGCGGCCAACTCCTCGCTCAGCGCGGCGAGTTCCGCGCCGAGCGGATGGTCGGGCGCGGTGAAACCGGCGTCGCTGCCGACCGTCCGGACGGCCTCGGTCAGCGCCCGGCTGCCGGCCACCACCTGGCGGCCGAGCAGCGCGGCGGTGAGCAGCGAGACGACGGCGGCCATGCCGAGCACCGTGATGACCACGCCGAGGTCGTGGGTGGACAGGAACATCGCCTGCGCCACGGCGAACGTCCCGGACGTCACCGCGAGGACGGTCACGACCGCCACGCAGAACAGGGACAGGGCGACGGAGCGGCGGCGCAGCAGCCGGATCGCCGCCCAGCCGAGCAGGCCGGCTCCGCCCGCGCCGAGGGCGGCGAACAGGGCGATCAGCAGCAGGTCCTTCACGCCGCACCGTCCTGCGGGCGGACCCGGTCGCGGGGAGCCGGATCGTGAGGCGCCGGATCGTAGCGGTAGCCGACGCCCCAGACGGTGCTGATCAGGGCGGGCACGGCCGGGTCGTCCTCGATCTTCTCGCGCAGCCGCCGGACGTGGACGGTGACGGTGGAGAGGTCGCCGAAGTCCCAGCCCCAGACCCGCCGCATCAGGCTCTGCCGGGAGAACACCGTGCCGGGGTGCCGGAGCAGGAACGCCAGCAGGTCGAACTCCCGTAGGGTGAGGGCGAGTTCACGCGCGCCCCGGTGGGCGCGGCGGGCCTTCGGGTCGAGCGTGACGTCCCCCGAGCGCAGCACCCCGCCGACCGGCCCGTCGGCCGTCCCGTCACCCGGCCCGTCGGCGGTCCCGCTCCCCGCCCGGGCGCGGCGCAGCACCGACTGCACCCGCAGCACCAGTTCGCGCGGGCTGAACGGCTTGGTGACGTAGTCGTCCGCGCCCAGCTCCAAGCCGAGGATGCGGTCCGCCTCGTCGCCCTTGGCGGTGAGCAGCACCACCGGCAGCGCAGCGCCCCCGGCGGAGGCCCGCAGCCGGCGCAGCACCTCCAGCCCGTCGAGGCCGGGCAGCATGAGGTCCAGCACCAGCAGGTCGGGGCGGGTGCGCTCGGCGAGGTCCAGGCCCAGCGCACCGTCGGCGGCCCGGTCCACGTGGTGCCCGGCGCGGGTGAGGTAACCAGCGACGACCTCGGCCACGGTCGGGTCGTCGTCGATCACCAGGATGTGCGAGGTGTCGTTCACCTCGCCGAGGATAGGAGGCCTCGGCGGCGGACGCGGACGGAAGCGGGCCCGCGTTCGCGTTCCGTAAGATCCGCCGCCCACCCGTCGCCCGCCCCGGCCCGCCCCGGCCCACCCGGCCCGGCCTACCCGACCCGGCCCGGCCCGATCCGCCGGACGGGTCAGCCGCCGAGGCGTCCGACTTCCGTAAGGCTGCGCCGCCACCGCACCCCGCCGTCCCGCACTTAGCGTGGCCGGGTGACCTCACCCACCTCCCCCGTCTCCCCCGTCGACGTCGTGCTGCCCTGCCTCGACGAGGCCGCCGCGCTGCCCTGGGTGCTGGGGCGGATCCCGGACGGCTGGCGGGCCGTCGTCGTCGACAACGGCTCCCGGGACGGCTCCGCCGACCTCGCCCGCTCGCTCGGCGCGACGGTGGTCGAGGAGCCCCGGCGCGGGTTCGGCGCCGCCTGCCACGCCGGGCTGCGCGCCGCCACCGCCGACCTGGTCTGCTTCCTGGACTGCGACGGCTCCCTCGATCCCGCCCAGCTCCCGCTGGTCACCGGCCCGGTGCTGGCCGGCTCCGCCGACCTGGTGCTGGGCCGCCGCCGCCCGGCCACCGCCGGGGCGTGGCCGCTGCACGCCCGCCTGGCCAACACCGTCCTGGCCCGACGGCTGCGCGCCCGCACCGGCGCGCCGCTGCACGACCTCGGCCCGATGCGGGCCGCCCGCCGGGAACAGCTGCTGGCCCTGGGGCTCGGCGACCGGCGGTCCGGCTACCCGCTGGAGATGGTGCTCGCCGCCTCGGCCGCCGGGCTGCGGATCACCGAGACCCCCGTCGACTACCTGCCGCGCGCGGGCCGCTCCAAGGTCACCGGCACCCTGCGCGGCACCCGCCAGGCCGTCCGCGACATGCGGGCCGTGCTGGCCGCGCCCCCGCCGACCCTGCTGGTGATCGCCAAGTCGCCCGTCCCCGGCCGGGTGAAGACCCGGCTCACCCCGCCGTGCACCCCCGAACAGGCCGCCGCCCTGGCCGAGGCCGCCCTCGCCGACACCCTGCACACCCTGGGCACGATGCCGGCCGGGCGGCGCGTGCTCGTCCTGGACGGCGAACCGGGCGGCTGGCTGCCCCCCGGCTGGGAGGTCGTCGCGCAGACCGGCGGCGGGCTGGACGAACGGCTGGCCGCCGCCTTCGCGCACGCGGCCCGGGTGGCCCCGCACGCCCCGGCGCTGCTGGTCGGGATGGACACCCCGCAGCTGAGCGCCGCCGCGCTGGCCGAGCCGCTGTCGGCCGCAGGGCGGGCGGGCACGGACGCCTGGTACGGCCCGGCGGCCGACGGCGGCTTCTGGGCGCTGGGCGTGGCCCGACCGACCGCCGAACTGGCCGCGCGCCTGCTGCACGGCGTGCCGATGTCCACCGCGAGGACCGGCGCGACACTCCTGGAACGCCTCGCCGCAGCCGACTTGACGATCCATCAGCTTCCATCGCTCACCGACGTGGACACCGTCGAGGATGCCCGCCGCGTCGCCACCGAGGCCCCGGACAGCCGTTTCGCCGCCCAGCTGGTGACGGTCGGCCTGAAGCCGGAGGTGGCGAGTTGACGACCACCACCGCCTGGGTGGACGACCCGTTCGCCGACGCCGTCCGCACCGGGCGCGGCCCGCTCTGGCTGCGCCGCGAGGACGGCCACCGCCTCCGGCTGGAAATCGAACGCTGGTGCGCCCCGGCGGCCGGCGCCGACCACAGCCTGCTCCGGCGCTGCGCCCGCCGTTCCGCGCCCGTCCTCGACCTCGGCTGCGGGCCCGGGCGGCTGGTCGCCGCGCTGCTCGCCCTCGGCGTCCCGGCCCTAGGCGTCGATGTGACCAGGGCGGCCGTCGCCCGCACGGTCGGACTGGGCGGCCCGGCGCTCTGCCGCTCGGTCTTCGACCGGCTGCCCGCCGAGGGCCGCTGGGGCGCCGCGCTCCTCGCCGACGGCAACCTCGGCATCGGCGGCGACCCGGACGCCCTGCTCCAGCGGGGCGCCGAACTCATCGCGCCGGACGGGCTGTTGCTGGTCGAGGTGGAGCCCGTGGAGGTGGACGAGCAGGTCACCGTCCAGGTCGAGGGCCCGGACGGCCGACTCGGGCCGGCCTTCCCCTGGGCCCGGCTCGGCACGGCCGCCGCCCTCAGGCGGGCCCACGCCGCCGCCGGGCTGGTCGAAGCGGAACGCTGGACCTCACACGGCCGCCGCTTCCTCGCCCTGCACAAGCGGTGAGGCGCACACGACCGCTGCTCCGGACGGCCACGGCCGCACCGCCCCCGGCGCGATCCCCGGGACGGCGGTGCAGCTGTAGCACCGCTCGGACGGCAGGGAGGCCGGAAGGCCGCCCGCGATCGAGATCGACAGGGCGGCGAGGAGGAAGATTGGCGCCGGGGTCCAAGGAGCCTTGCAGGATGCCGGTCGTGCACCACGCGTGCGGCTGTCGCCCAACCGCCTCTTGGCCCCACGGTCAGGGGTGCCCCGGCGGCACCCTTCGAGGCGTCCCGGCCGAGCCTGCCACATGCCCCGGGCCGCGACAAGACGTCCGACCGGCCGCCTACTCCCGGCCCACCGGCCGCCACTGCGGGTGCTCGCGCTCGGCCCATCGGCGCTCCACCAGCCCGGTCCGCATCCCGAGCCGCGCCTGCGGATCCCGCCAGGCCATCCGGACGTGTCCGACCACCACGACGGCGATGGCGGCGGCCAGCCAGTCGTGGACGAAGGTCGCCCCGGTCCGCCAGGAGGGCGGGGCGAGGCGGGGCAGCCACATCAGCAGCCCGGTGCCGACGATCACCAGCATCGAGCCGAGCGTCCACTGCGCGTAGAGCTTCTGCCCGGCGTTGAACTTGCCCGCCGGCCGGTGCGGGGTGCGGCGCCGGACGGCGCGCAGCCAGTCCCAGTCCGCCGGGGTGAAGCGGCTCAGCCGGGCGGCGTCCGCGCGCAGCGCCCGCGAGGCGAGCCCGAGCAGCAGCGGCACGGGCAGCGCGAGGCCGCACCACACGTGCACCGTCACCACCAGCCGCCGGTTGCCGACCAGTTCGGCGAGCGGGGCGAGGTAGAGGCAGGCCGCCGTGGCCAGGCAGACGCCGGTCAGCGCGGCGGTCGTCCGGTGCACCCAGCGCTCGGCCCGGGTGAAGCGCAGCAGGAGTTCAGCCGGTGGGCGCATCGTCACGTCCGTTCGACCGGCCGACCCAGGCGTCGACGTCGTACCCGTTGCGCTCCCAGTAGCCCGGCTCCACCGAGCCGGTCACGGTGATCCCGGAGAGCCACTTGGCGGACTTGTAGAAGTACATCGGCGCGACGTACAGCCGCACCGGGCCGCCGTGGGTGTGGGAGATGGGGTTGTCCTGCATCCGCAGCGCGACCAGCACATCGTCCCGTCGGGCCTGCGCCAGCGTCAGGCTCTCGGTGTACGCGCCGTCGAAGCAGCTGAACCGGACGGCCCCGGCCCCCGGCCGCACGCCCGCGGCGTCCAGCAGGTGCGCGAGCGGCACCCCCTCGAACGGGGTGTCCGGCACCCGCCAGCCGGTCACGCACTGCACGTCCCGCACGAGCCGCCGCTGCGGCATCGCCCGCAGGTCCGGCAGGCGGAACGTCGCGGGCCGCTCCACCATCCCGTCGACGCTGAGCGTGTAGTCCGCCACGCTCCGCTCCGGGACGGACGACACCACCGAGTAGTACCGGAATCCGTTGTTGCCCGGCAGCAGCCCGCTCAGTCCGCTCGGGTCCCGTTCGGCCAACCCCGACTCGGCCCGTTGCAGGTACGGCCCCGCCGCCACCCCGACGGCCCCGAGCCCGAGCAGCCCGAGCACCACCCGCCGCCCCACCGGGGTGCCCCTGCCTTCTTCGCCTGTTCTGTCCACGCCCCGATTGCACCAGCCCGAGCCCGGCCGGCGCGAGGCCCGGCACCGGTCCGTCAGCCTTTCGTCATCTCCGCCAGCAGGGCCCCACGGCCGAGCGGCGGGGCAGCCGAGCGGCGGGAGATCGTTTTCCAGTCAAGTTCGACGATCTTTCGAATCCCGTATTCCCCCAGGTCCGACCGCGCCACTACGGTGCCACGCATCCCCGTTGTTCCCCTCTCCCCGGCCGGCCGCAACCGCCGGGGCTACCGATCGGACCGGTGCGCCGTGACCAGAATCCTCCGTCAGCTGTGGACCCACGCGGGAAGAGCGGCGGCCGTCGTCGCGCTCCTCGCCGCCGCCCTCACCGGCACGGCGGCCGGAACCGCCACCGCCGCCACCCCGGCCGCCCCCGCGGCAACCGCCTCGGTGGGCGGCTGGACCTGCCCCGGAACGCCCGTCCCGGACGGCTACGTCATCACCATGTTCAACTCCAGCGGCTGCAACAACCACGGCGCCTGGTTCCAGGCGCCCGCCCAGAACCGCCTGTGGACCTGCTCCGGCTCGCCGATCGTCTCCGGCTACGTCCTGACCAACTACAACCCCCAGGGGTGCAGCGGCGTCGGCGCCTGGTTCCACGAACTGGTCCGCAACGGCATCTGGACCTGCCCCTACTCGCCGATCCCGGCCGGCTACCGCAGCACCAGCTACGACGCCCGCGGCTGCAACGGCCTCGGCGCCTGGCTCACCATCAAGGCCTGACCCACACCCGGCGGGGCCCGACCGGAACTCCGGTCGGGCCCCGTCCGCGTCGTCAGGTCGCCGCGTCGTCAGGTCACCGCGTCGCCATTCCGGGCCGAACACTCCGCACACGCAGCACCTGCAATGCGCGCCGCACACACCGTTTCACCAGCAGAAAAGAAGTCCACCCGCAGCGGACGAGAAAAAAGGCACAGGAGGAAAAACCACTCCCGGCCACTTCTAACTTATAGCGTACGGGGGGCCTTGCGGCAAGGCCCCGGTCGTGCCGCACAATCGTCGACCTGAACCGGAATCCGCGGAAATTTGGGGTCGCGAAAATGCGTGTGCTGTTGTCGACGTACGGGTCCCGCGGGGATGTCGAACCGCTGGTGGGGCTCGCGGCGCGGCTGCGGGAGTCCGGCTCGCAGGTGCGGGTGTGTGCGCCGCCGGACGAGGACTTCGCGCAGCGGTTGGCCCACATCGACGTGCCGCTGGTGCCGGTCGGCCCGTCGGCGCGGGCGCTGACGACAGCGGCGCCGCCGTCGTCGTCGTCCCTGCCGGAGCGTGCGGCCGCGGTGATCGCCGGGCAGTTGGAGGCGGTCACGGCGGCGGCCGAGGGCTGCGACGTGCTGGTGGCCACCGGCATGCTGCCGGCTGCGGCGGGCGCGCTGTCGGTGGCCGAGAAGCTGGGCATCCGCTCCGTGTCGGTGACCTTCCAGCAGCTGACCCTGCCCTCGCCGGGCCGCCCGCCGCTGGCGTACCCGGGCCGGCCGTTCCCGCCGGAGGTGACCGACAACCGGGTGCTGTGGGGCCTGGACGCCGAGAGCATCAACGCGCTGTTCGGCGCGGCGCTCAACACCAACCGGGCGTCGATCGGCCTGCCGCCGGTGGACGACGTCCGCGACTACGTCATCGGCGACCGGCCGTGGCTGGCGACCGACCCGGTCCTCGACCCGTGGCAGGAGCCGGCGGACCTGGACGTCGTGCAGACCGGCGCGTGGATCCTGCCGGACCGACGCCCGCTGCCGGCCGGGTTGGAGGCCTTCCTGGCCGCCGGCGCACCGCCGGTGTACGTGGGCTTCGGCAGCATGCCGATGCCCACCTCCCAGGACGCCGCCCAGGTGGCCGTCGAGGCGGTCCGCGCGCAGGGCCGTCGCGTGGTCGTGGCCCACGGCTGGGCCGGCCCGGGGCGTGTCCGGGCCCCGATCGACGACCGGGGCGACTGCTTCGTCGTCGGCGAGGTCAACCAGCAGGCGCTGTTCGGCCGGGTGGCCGCCGTCGTGCACCACGGCGGGGCGGGCACCACGACGACGGCCACCCGGGCCGGCGCGCCCCAGGTCGTGGTCCCGCAGACCGCGGACCAGCCGTACTGGGCCAGCCGGGTGGCCGAGCTGGGCATCGGCGTGGCACTCGACGGGCCGACCCCGACCACCGAGTCCCTGTCGGCCGCGCTCAGGACGGCCCTCGCCCCCGAGACCCGGGTGTGGGCGACCGCCGTGGCCACCATGATCCGCACCGACGGCGCGGCGCTGGCCGCACAACTGCTGCTCGACGCGGCCGGCCGCTGAGGCGTGCCGGATAATTCCACCCGCCGCCACCCCCGATTTCCCGGCCGACCGCCCGAGGAATCGAAAAGCTCAAAGCACCTGGAGCCAGGTTTGTCCCCCATCTCGTCCTCCCCATCCTCCTCATCCGAGTCCTCTTCGTCCTCCTCGTCCGAACCGAATTCGCCCGCCGACGACTGGCGGTCCGGCGAACTGCGGGCGGAGAACGCGTACGTCGGCAGGCTGTACGAGCGCCTCGAAGCGCAGCGCGCACTCGCGGCCGCCCGGCTGCGCCAGGTCCACCTCCAGGAGAAGGGCGGGACGATCCAGGCCCTCCTGGAGCGCGACACCATGGAGATCCACCACACCCGCCGGCTGGCGGCGCTGCACGCCGCCGAGTACGGGCTGTGCTTCGGCCGGATCGACGACGCCGACGGCGAGCGGCAGTACATCGGCCGGATCGCCCTGTCGGACGACGACCACGAGCCGCTGCTCACCGACTGGCGGGCGGCGGCCGCGGAGCCGTTCTACCGGGCGACGCCCGCCGCACCGGGCGGTGTGGTGGCGCGACGGCACCTGCGGACCAAGGGCCGGACCGTCGTCGACTTCGACGACGACGCCTTCGGCGTGGGCGCCCACGCGGGCCGCGGCGACGCCGAGCTCAGCGGGGAGGGCGCCCTGCTCGCCTCGCTGACGGCGGCCCGGACGGGGCGGATGGGCGACATCGTCTCCACCATCCAGGCCGAGCAGGACCGCGTCATCCGCGACGCGCTCGGCGGCGTCCTTGTCGTGCAGGGCGGCCCGGGCACCGGCAAGACCGTCGTCGCCCTGCACCGCGCCGCGTACCTGCTCTACACCCACCGCGACCGGCTGGCCAAGCACGGTGTGCTGGTCATCGGGCCGAACACGACGTTCCTGCGCTACATCGACCAGGTGCTTCCCGCGCTCGGCGAGAGCGAGGTCGTGCTGAGCAGCATCGGCACGCTCTACCCGGGGGTGACGGGGACCGGCGCCGAGACGCCCGAGGCGGCCGCCGTCAAGGGCGACGCCCGGATGGCCCAGGTCCTCGCCGCCGCGCTGGAGGGCCTGCGGCAGCTGCCGGAGGAGTCGTGGACCATCACCGTGGGCAAGACCTCGCCCTACCACCAGGAGCTCCGGATCGGCCGGGCGCTCTGCGAGCGGGCCCATGCCGCCGCGCACCGGAGCGGCAGGCCGCACAACGCGGCCCGGGCCGACCTGGTGGAGCGGCTCTCCTCGGAGCTGGCCCTGCGGATCGCCCGGGACCAGGGCGGGAAGATGGACCTGGACGCCGTGGCGGACCTCGCCGACGCGCTCGTCGACGAGCCCGAGTTCCAGGCCGTGGCCCAGAAGCTGTGGCCGCTGCTGAACCCGGAGCAGGTGCTCACGAGCCTGTTCGGCTCCCCGGAGCTGCTGGCGAGCGCGATGCCGGACTTCACCGAGGCCGAACGCGCCGCACTGCTGCGCGAACTGCCGGTCCCGGAGCGGGAGTCCGCCGCCGAGGCCGCCGTGACCGCCGAGGAGGTCGAGGAGGCCGTGACCGCCGCGACCACCCGGACCACCCGGACCACCTGGACCACCGACGACGTGCCGCTGCTCGACGAGGCCGCCGAACTGCTCGGCCCGCTTCCGGGCGCCGCCGTCGCCCGCCGGGCCGAGGCCGCCGCCGAGGCGGCGGAGCTGGAGTTCGCGAAGATCGTCCTCGACGACTTCGGCGTGGGCCTGGTCGAGATGGACGCGAAGATGCTGGCCCGCCAGTACCGCGGCGAGGAGTCGCTCCGGCCGCTGGCCGAGCGCGCGGCCGAGGACCGGACCTGGGGCTACGGGCACGTGATCGTGGACGAGGCCCAGGAGCTGTCCCCGATGGCCTGGCGGATGCTGGCCCGCCGCTGCCCCGGCCGTTCCATGACGATCGTCGGCGACCTGGCGCAGACCGGCGCGCCGGCCGGGCTGAGCTCCTGGGGCCAGGCCCTCGACACGTACACGGCGGGGCGCTGGCGCACGGTGGAACTCACCATCAACTACCGCACCCCGGCCGAGATCATGCAGGTCACCGAGGGCGTCCTGCGGGCGCTCGACCCGTCGCTCGCCGCCCCCACTGCGGTGCGCAGCGGCGGAACCCGCCCGTGGAGCCTGCGGATCCCCGCGGACGGCCGGGCGGCGGCGCTGCGCGGCGCCGTCGAACGGGAGCTCGCGGCGCTGGACGGCGGCCGGCTGGCGGTCATCCACGCGCCTGATGCCCCGGCCGAACTGCTCGACGGGATCGCCGAGTTGGCAGGTGTCTGCGTCAACGACGGTCCGGCGTCACTGGATTCGCCGGCCGTCCTGCTGACGGCCGCCCAGTCCAAGGGGCTTGAGTTCGACGCCGTCCTGGTCGTGGAGCCCACCGAGATCCTCGCGGCGCACGCCCACGGCGTGAACGACCTCTACGTCGCCCTCACCCGTGCGACGAAGTCCCTCGGGGTGCTGCACAGCCGGGACCTGCCGGAGATGCTGCAGGGGCTGGAGCCCCGCTGAGGACGGCGGTCGCTCTCCCGCGTACCAGGGTGCCGACCGCGACGCACGCCAACGCGGCACCGTAGGCGGCCCGTTGGGCCTCGACCCCGCCCGTCAGATAGAGGTACTGCCCGGCGGCGGGGACGGCGAGCCACTCCCCGCGGCCGCTGAGGCCCACCAGGGCCACCACCAGCAGGCCGTACCAGGGGTAGGCGGGCGCGGCGAGGAGCAGGGCGGTGCCGGTGACGAACAGGGCGCCGTCCCAGGGGCGGGCGGGGTCGCCGCGCCGGAGCACCCACAGGGCGACGGCGGCCAGGACCGCCCCGGCGGCCCACGGCAGCAGGGCGTCCGGCAGGAGGAGGGCGAGCAGGCCGAAGCGGTCGAGGTGCCCCTGCTCGTACCCCTCCTCCTTCAGGTAGCCGGGCAGGTAGCCGAGCACGCCGGTGCCGGAGGCGGCGAGGTAGGGCAGGTAGGCCAGGGCGAACGCGCCGAGCGAGGCGCCCAGCAGCAGGGCGCTCTCGCGCGGGCGCCGGCGGGCCAGCGCGCCCGGCAGGGCCAGGGCGGGGATCAGCTTGACCGCCACGGCCGCGCCGAGCAGCGCGCCGGCCCACGTCGCCTTCCTCCGAGCCGCGTAGCCAAGGCCCACGACCAGCAGCAGCGCCCCGAGGGTGTCCACGTGCGCGTCGTTGACCGACCACACCGTCACGCCGGGGCACCACCCCCACAGCGCGGCCCGCCGGCTGCCCCGCCCGATGACGAGCAGCGCCCCCGTGGTCGCCACCGCGAGCAGGGCGCCGGCGGCCTGCATCCCGCGCACCCCTCCCCCGAAGGGGTGCAGGGCGAGGAACCAGACCTCCGCGACCGGCGGGTAGATGGTGTGCACGGCGGGCCGGTTGATGCGGGTGCAGTCGCCGGCGGCGGTGCGCCGCTCGTCCCAGCCGTCGCAGGCGCCGCCGGTCGGCCACAGGTCGGGGGTGCGCAGCCGGGCGAGCGCCGGGTCGTCCGGGGTGTGCGCGTACGGGGAGGTGCCGGCGGCCTGGACGCGGCCGTCCCAGACGTAGCGGTAGGCGTCGTCGCTGGTGCGCGGCGGGGCGAGCAGGCCGACGGCGGCGACGGCGACGCTCCCGGCCAGGACCAGGGGCACGACCTGACGGCCGCCCACCCGGCGCAGCACCAGCAGGGCGAGCGCGTACAGGGCGGCGTCGACGGTGTACCAGGCGTACAGCGGTGCGCGGTGGCCGAGCGTGCCGCCGCCGGTGACGGTGAGGGCGAGCGCGGCGGTCAGGGCGGCCAGCGCGAGCAGACAGGGCAGCGCGCGGGCGGGCCGGAGGCGGGTGAGCGGGAGGCGGGTGGGCACGCGCCCACCCTGCCACCGGACGGCGGCACGCGGCCGCAGCGGCGTGGCGCCGTTCGGATTCCGTAAGCACGTCGTGCCGCCGCGAAACCGGGGCCCGGCTGTTCCATGGACGGGTGACTCCGAACCTCCTTCCGCGATTCCGCTCGGCGCTGCACGAGCCGCGCACCGCCGTGGTGATCGGCCGCTGGCTGGGCGCCGCGCTGCTGGTGTGCTTCCTGACCGGGCTGGTCAGCCACGCCCTCCAGGACCCGCCCGGCTGGCTGACGCCGTATCTGTCGAGCCGCCCGGTGAACGGCTACCGGGTGACCCAGGGGCTGCACGTGATCACCGGCCTGGCGGCCGTCCCGTTGCTGGGGGCGAAGCTGTGGACGGTCTACCCGCAGCTGTTCGCGTGGCCGCCGGTGCGCGGCGTGGCGCACGCGCTGGAACGGCTGGGGATCTTCGTGCTGGTCGCGGCGATGCTGCTGGAGCTGTTCACCGGGCTGTTCGACACCCTGCAGTGGTATCCGTGGCCGTTCCCGTTCCGCCAGACGCACTTCTGGCTGGCCTGGCTGGCCGCCGGCGGCCTGTTCGTCCACCTCGCGGCCAAGGGCCCGCTGATCGCGCTGCACTGGCGCCGCCCGGCGGCCGGGCTGCCGCAGCGGCGGGCGTTCCTCGCCGCCGTGACGGCCGCGGTGGGTGTGGTCACGCTCACCACGGCCGGGCAGACCGTCCCCTTCCTGCGCCGGCTGGTCCTGCTGGCCCCGCGCCGCCCCGACCTGGGCCCGCAGGGGCTGCCGGTCAACCGGACCGCCGCGCAGGCCGGGACGGTCACCGTGCCGGCCGACTGGCGGCTCCGGGTGGACGGCCCGCAGCCGTACCGGCTCTCCCTCGCCGAGCTGAACCAACTCCCCCAGTACGAGGTGCACTTGCCGATCTCCTGTGTGGAGGGGTGGAGCTTCTCGGCGCGCTGGACCGGGGTGCGGGTGGCCGATCTGCTGGTCCGGGCGGGCGCCCCGGCCGGCTCGGGTCTGCTGATCACCTCGCTGGAGGCGGACGGCCCGTACCGCGAGATGCGGATGCCCGCCGAGTACGCCGTCGACCCGCTCACCCTGCTCGCCCTGCGGATCAACGGCGAGGTGCTGACGGCGGACCACGGCTTCCCGGCGCGGATCATCGCGCCCAACCGGCCAGGGGTCCTGCAGACCAAGTGGGTCGCTCGCCTGGAGGTGATCTGATGCCCCGGTGGCTGCGCGCGGTACTGCTGCTCGGCGGGCTCGCCCTGATCGGCTTCGGCCTGTCGGGCCTGCTCACCGACTCCTACATCACCGCCCCGCTCGACGTGCTGGTCTGGGCGGTGGGCGGGGTGCTGCTGCACGACGGGCTGTGGGTGCCGCTGCTCTGCCTGGTCGGCGCGCGACTGGCGCGCGACTGGGCGCTGCGCGGCTGGCTGATCGTCGCGGCGGCGGTGAGCGCGATCGGGCTGCCGGCGGTGCTGCGGGACGGCGAGAACCACGGCAACTCCTCCCTGTTGCCGCTGCCGTACCTGCGCAACTGGCTGCTGGTGCTGGCCGCCACCGCCGGGCCGGTGCTGCTGTTCGCACTCGTCCGGTGGTGGCGGCGGCGCCCGCGGGTCAGACGCCCGGCAGACCCGTCGTGAGCCCGTCCAGGGCGTGCGAGCAGACGCAGTCCCGGGCGGCGGGCAGGCTCTCCAGCGCCTTGAACAGCACCGTGCGCAGCCGGTCGACGTTGCCGGCGAAGACCTCCAGCACCTCGGCGTGGGTGACGCCCTCGCCGCTCTCCACGCCCGCGTCGAGGTCGGTGACCAGCGCCAACGAGGTGTAGCAGAGGCCGAGTTCGCGGGCGAGGACGGCCTCCGGGTGGCCGGTCATGCCGACCACGGACCAGCCGTTCGCGGTGAACCAGCGGGACTCGGCGCGGGTGGAGAAGCGCGGGCCCTCGATCACCACCAGGGTGCCGCCGTCCACCGGCTCCCAGGCCGCGCCCCGGGCGGCGTCCAGGGCGGCGCGCCGCCCGTCCGGGCAGTACGGGTCGGCCATCGAGACGTGCACCACCTCGGGTACCGCCCCGCCGGGCAGCGGCAGGCCGTCGTAGTAGGTCTGCACCCGGCCGGAGGTGCGGTCGACGAACTGGTCGGGCACCAGCAGCGTGCCGGGCCCGTACTCCGGGCGCAGCCCGCCGACGGCGCACGGTCCGAGCACCTGGCGCACGCCCAGGGAGTGCAGCGCCCACAGGTTGGCCCGGTAGTTGATCCGGTGCGGCGGCAGGCCGTGGCCTCGCCCGTGCCGGGGGAGGAAGGCGACCCGGCGGCCGGCCACCTCGCCCAGGAACAGCGCGTCGCTGGGCGGCCCGTACGGCGTGTCGACGCGCAGTTCGGTCACGTCGTCGAGCAGCGCGTAGAGCCCTGAGCCGCCGATCACGCCCAGTTCGGCGCGCGGAGCACCGTTTCCCTGATCGATCGTCATCGTTCGTACCCTTCCTCGGGGAGGCGTCCCGGCCACTCTAGGGTCCGCGCGGCGCCGCCGGTCCTTACGGTTCCGGGACGGCGGGCGGGGCCGGATGGCCGCGGGCCGTCGGGGTGGTCCGGGGCGGCCGAGCGGGTGACTTGCCGGACGTGTCGGCGGTGGCGCGCCCCACCCGGCGTGCGTCGGTGGGTGTGCGCCGCCTCCGGGCGGTGCCCGCCCTGTTCCCGAAGTTGAGAGCCGCCGATGCCTCCCACCGTTCGTCTTCGCCGCCTCGTCCCCGCCGCCCTGTGCGCGCTCGCCGTGGCCCTCACCGCTCCCGCGGCCCAGGCCGCTCCCCCGGGCCGCGGCCCGGGCACCGACCCCGGCCGGGGGTACGACGGAGGGAGGTACGACTGGGAGAGCGTGGCGGCCTGCGAGAGCAGCGGCGACTGGCACGTCAACACCGGCAACGGCTACTTCGGCGGCCTCCAGTTCGACACCCCCACCTGGCGCGACAACGGCGGCCTCGCCTACGCCCCGCGCGCCGACCTCGCCAGCCGCGAGGAACAGATCGCGGTGGCCCAGCACCTCGCCGGGCGGCGCGGCCTCGCCCCCTGGCCCGCCTGCGGCGCCCGCGCCACCCGCGACCACGAGCGCGAGCGGGGCGCCGCCCTGCCCCCGCCGCCCGCACCCGCACCCGCACCCGCCGCTGACAGCGACAGTGCCGGAGCCGAGGCCGGCGACGGCGGGTGGACGGTCCGCGAGGGCGACACCCTGGGCGACCTCGCCGAAACCCTGCGCGTGCCCGGCGGCTGGCCCGCCCTCTACGCGCTCAACCGCGCCGCCATCGGCGACGACCCGGACCTCATCCAGCCGGGCACGGTGCTGCGCCTGCCGTCCTGAACCCGGCTCCCGCACAGCAGTCGGCCCGCCCGGTCGCACAGGACCCCGGGGGGGGGCCCCCGGGGTGGGGGGGGGGGGCGGCCCCGCGCCAGGCTGGCGATGTCCTT
>NZ_JBHXTQ010000034.1:0-78850 GCF_042677305.1 Kitasatospora sp. NPDC127121
GATCCCCGCTCCGAAAAGCGAATCGGCCGCAATCCAATAAAACGAGCACACCGAATAAGAACCAAGCCGCGACAAGACGCGACCCAGCCCGAACCAGGAAATGGTGTTTCAAAAGGATTGGCCGCCCCGGGACCGTCCGCGCCGATGCGTGTCCGGTGCTCCCAGCCAGGCAGCTCGAAGAACTCTACGCGTGATCGCGACCGGATGCAAACGGGGTGCAAAGGGCCGGCCGGACCCCGGGGAGAGGGGTCCGGCCGGCACGACCGCGGGGCGGGGGGATCAGCTGTTGGTGGGGAACCCGAGGTTGATGCCGCCGTGCGAGGGGTCCAGCCAGCGCTGGGTCACGGCCTTGCCGCGGGTGAAGAACTGCACGCCGTCCGGACCGTACGCGTGGGCGTCGCCGAACAGGGAGGCCTTCCACCCGCCGAAGGAGTAGTAGGCGACCGGGACCGGGATCGGCACGTTGATGCCGACCATGCCGACCTCCACCTCGAACTGGAAGCGCCGGGCCGCGCCGCCGTCGTTGGTGAAGAGGGCGGTGCCGTTGCCGTACGGGTTGGCGTTGATCAGTGCCAGGCCCTCGTCGTAGGAGGCGACGCGCACGACGGAGAGGATCGGGCCGAAGATCTCGTCGTTGTAGACGGACATGCCCGGCTTCACGTGGTCGAACAGCGTGGGGCCGAGCCAGAAGCCGTCCGAGGTCGGGGCGCCGTTCTCGTCCTCGGCGGTGACCGGGTGCTTGCGGCCGTCCACGGCGAGCTCGGCGCCGTCGGCGACACCGGACTCGACGTAGGAGGTGACCTTGTCGCGGTGCTGGCCGGTGACCAGCGGGCCCATCTCGGAGTCGCCGTTGCAGCCGGGGCCGACCTTCAGGGTGGCGATCCGCTGCTTGATCTTGTCGACCAGCTCGTCGCCGATCGGGTCGACCGCGACCAGGACGGACACGGCCATGCAGCGCTCGCCGGCCGCGCCGAAGCCCGCGTTGACGGCGGCGTCGGCGGCCAGGTCGAGGTCGGCGTCGGGCAGGACCAGCATGTGGTTCTTGGCGCCGCCCAGGGCCTGCACGCGCTTGCCGTAGCGCGTACCGGTCTCGTAGACGTAGCGGGCGATCGGGGTGGAGCCGACGAAGCTGACGGACTTGACGTCCGGGTGCTCCAGCAGGCGGTCCACGGCGGCCTTGTCGCCGTGCACGACGTTGAAGACGCCGTCCGGCAGGCCTGCCTCCTTCCACAGCCCGGCGAGGAAGTTGGCGGCGGACGGGTCCTTCTCCGAGGGCTTCAGGACGACGGTGTTGCCGGCCGCGATGGCGAGCGGGAAGAACCACATCGGCACCATGGCCGGGAAGTTGAACGGCGAGATGATCGCGACCGGGCCGAGCGGCTGGCGGATCGAGTAGACGTCGACGCCGGTGGACGCCTGCTCGGTGAAGCCGCCCTTGACGAGCTGCGGGATGCCGCAGGCGTACTCGACGACCTCCAGGCCGCGGGCGATCTCGCCGAGCGCATCGGAGTGGACCTTGCCGTGCTCGGACACGATGATCGCGGCCAGCTCGTCGCGGCGGGCGTTCAGCAGCTCGCGGAAGGCGAACAGCACGGTGGTGCGCTTGGCGACCGAGGCGGTGCGCCACTCGGCGAAGGCCGAGGCGGCGGCGGCCACGGCCTGGTCGACCTCGGCGATCCCGGCGAAGTCGACCTGGCCGGCGACCTGGCCGGTGGCCGGGTCGAAGATGTCACCGCGGCGGGGCGCCGCGCCGGCGGTGGCGACGGGCTCGCCGCCGATCCAGTGAGTGATGTGCTTGCTCAAGTCCGTCTGCCTCCGAAGTCCCGGGCGGCGTCCTGCCGCCGGTCCTGTCTGGCGCCGCCCGCGAGTGGGCCGGGCGACGGGATTCACGGGGCTACCGCGTTCGTCTCCAGTCTGGTGCCCGCCGTGCCAGGCCTCAACGAACAGGCTGACGGGGATCGCGGATTCAGCCTTACAGGTCGTCCGGTTGCTCGGCCGAATGCGTGAGGGGGCACGAACGAACGTGTGAAGCCGGACCCGCAAAGACGACCCCGCAAGACGAACACGCCAGGACGAACGCGGCAGGACGAACGCGCCAGGACGAAGCGCCGCCACCCCGCGTTCAGGACTCCTCGTCCTCCAGGTACGGGTCGTGCAGACCGTCGGCCGCCTCCTGGGTCTCCAGCAGGTCCAGCCGCAGGTCCTGGGCCCAGGCGAGCGCCCACCGCTTCAGCCCGCCGACCGCGCGTGCCGCGACACCCCGGGCCCGGAACCGGCCGTCCGCCGCCTCGGCCAGCGTCTCCAGCCGGTCGGCGAGCGCCGCGGGCTGGAAGTCCGCGTCCAATTCGCCTGCCAGCGCGATGAGTTCGCCCTCCCGGTAGCAGTCGGTGAGGGCGTGCACGTCGACCAGGTCCCGCGGCATGCCACGGTCCACCAGCAGCGCGGTGGTGAGCGCGGCGGCGTCCTCCAGGGCGACGACCGGCAGCACAACTGGCAGGACGACCGGCAGCGCCACCGGCAGGGCCGCCGGCAGCGCCACCGCCGGCTCGCCGGGCGGGGGCGCGGCGAGGTCGAAGCGCACCGGCCGGTGGGCCAGCGGCTCCTTCCGCAGCTCCACCGAGTGCGACCGCCCGCCGAGCGCGAGCCGGACGGTGAGCTGCTCCAGCCGCGGCGTGCCCGGGCGTTCGGCGACCCCGCCGCCGGCCGCGCGGTAGGCCTCGCCCAGCGCGGCGGCCACCTCCGGCAGGTCGGCCCCGCCGGTCACCAGGGTGAGTCCGTCCTGCGGGCAGGCCGCGACACCGTGGGCGCGCAGCGCGTGCCCACCGGCCAGGGCGAGCCCGTACCGGTCGCAGACGGGGGCCGCCAGTGCGGCGAGGCGCAGCTGGGTGTGGCCCGGTCGAAGGGGCGCGTCGACGGCGTCCGGGGCGGTGGTCACGTTTCCAGTCTGACGCGACCGCCCGCTCCGCGCGCCACCGCCGGCCGGGGGCCGGAGTCCGGACCGGGGGATCACCAGCCGCTGAGCCCGGCCGCGGCCTCGTGCAGGGCGAGCTCCAGCAGCACCGGGTCGTTGAGCCGTCCGGAGCCGTCGGGCGGGACGAGCCAGCGCACCCCGCGGCTGCGGCGCTCGGGGTGCGGGACGACGATCCAGGTGCCCTCCCCCGCGCTGCGCACGCCCGTCCCGATCCAGCGGGCGGCGGTGCCGACGGGGACCAGGAAGCTGACGTGTTCGTCCCCGAAGTCGGTGAGGACGGGGCCGCAGGAGCCAGGGTCCAGGATCTCCAGGGCCGGGCGCCCGAGCCGTCCGGGGACGGAGAGGACGTCCCAGCGGCGGCCGGCCGGTAGCAGCATCAGCCCCAGCCCGGTGCGCTCCCATTGCTCCCGGAAGGCCTCCGGGTCCGCTGCCACCTGAGCGAGCCAGTGCAGTCCGGTGCTCTCCATGTCTGTCCCCGCTTCTCGCCGCTGGTTCCGGTCGGGTCGTCCTGGTCGGGACGCGGCGGGGAGACCGAGACCCGCCGTCACCAAGGAGAGGCGGACGGCGGGTCTCTCTTACACGGATAGCAGGGATAGCACGGATAGCAGGGATAACACGGATGGCGAGGTCAGCTCACGGACAACGAGGTCAACTGTCGAAGCCGAGCCCCATGCGGTCGAGCGTGCGCAGCCAGAGGTTGCGGTGGCCGCCGTTGCGGTCCGCGCGCTCCAGCGAGCGGGTGGTGATCTCGATCCCGGCCCAGCGCACCGGCTCGGGCGGGAACGGCAGCGGCTTGCTGCGCACCATGTCCAGCGAGGTGCGCTCGGTGCGCTCGCCGGACAGCAGGTCGAGCATCACCTCGGCGCCGAAGCGCGTCGCGCCGACGCCGAGCCCGGTGTACCCGGCCGCGTACGCGACCTTGCCCCGGTAGGCGGTGTCGAAGAACGCCGAGAACCGGGTGCAGGTGTCGATGGCGCCGCCCCAGGCGTGGGTGAACCGCAGGCCCTCCAGCTGCGGGAAGCAGCGGAAGAAGTGGTTCGCCAGCGTGCGGAAGGTCTCCGGCCGCTGGTCGTACTCGTGCCGGACGTGGCCGCCGTAGTGGTAGACGGCGTCGTAGCCGCCCCACAGGATCCGGTTGTCGGCGGAGAGCCGGAAGTAGTGGAACTTGTTGGCGCTGTCGCCGAGTCCCTGCCGGCCGCGCCAGCCGATCGCGGCGAGCTGCTCGTCGCTGAGCGGCTCGGTCATCAGCGCGTAGTCGTACACCGGCACGATGTACGGCCGGACCCTCTTGACCAGCGACGGGAACACGTTGGTGCCGAGTGCGACGCGCCGGGCGAAGACCCGTCCGTACGGGGTGCGGACGGCCATGCCGCTGCCGTACTCCCGCAGGTCGGTGGCCCGGGTGTGCTCGAAGATCCGCACGCCCTGGCCGAGGCAGGCGTCCCGCAGGCCCCAGGCGAGCTTGGCGGGGTGGACCATCGCCACGCCCTCCTTGTCCCAGAGGCCGCCGAGGAAGGTCGGCGAGTCGACCTCGGCGCGCAGCTCGTCGGCGTCCAGGACGGTGATGTCGAAGCCGTACCGGGCGACGGCCTCGGCGATCTCGTGGAGTTCCTCGACCTGGTGCGGCTGGGTGGCGACGTCGATCTCGCCGGTGCGCTCCCACTCGGCGTCGATGCCGTAGCGCTTGAGGGTGGCCTCGATGCCGTCCAGGTTGGCGGCACCGAGGCGTTCCAGCTGGGCGAGTTCGGCGGGCCAGCGTTGCAGGCCGTTGCCGAAGCCGTGGGTGAGGCTGGCCGCGCAGAATCCGCCGTTGCGCCCGGACGCGGCCCACCCGACCTCGTTGCCCTCGACCAGCACGACGTCCAGCGAGGGGTCGCGTTCCTTGGCGATGAGGGCGGTCCAGAGGCCGGAGTAGCCGCCGCCGACGACCAGCAGGTCGCAGGTGGTGTCGCCGACCAGGGCGGGCAGTGCCGCCGGCCGGCCCGGGTCCTCCAGCCAGAAGGGGGTGGGCCTGGCGTCACTGAGTGCGCGGGCGGAGTCCATGCATTATCAGCCACTTTCTGTACTTAGGCGATGGTTTGTTCGGCCACCACACCCGACCGTACGTCAGGCGGTGGCCTTCCGGCGGTTGCCCAGCCACTGGCCGGCGACGGTCAGCGCGACGGCGGCGATGAACATCGCGGTGCCGATGACGTTGACCTGTACCGGGATGCCGCGCTGCGACGCGCCCCAGACGAACATCGGGAAGGTGACCGTGGTCGGGCCCGAGTTGAACTGGGTGATGATGAAGTCGTCGAAGGAGAGCGCGAAGCTGAGCAGCGCTCCCGCCGCGATGCCGGGGGCGGCCAGCGGCAGGGTGACCCGCAGGAAGGTCTGGGTGGGGGTCGCGTAGAGGTCCTGGGCGGCCTGTTCGAGCCTCGGGTCCATGCTCATCACGCGGGCCTTGACGGCCGTCACCACGAAGCTGAGGCAGAACATGATGTGCGCGATGAGGATGGTGGTGAAGCCGAACGGGATGCGCATGTTGAGGAACAGGGTCCCGAGCGAGGCGGCCATGACCACCTCGGGCATGGCCATCGGCAGGAAGATCATCGCGGTGGTGGCCGAGCGGCCGCGGAAGCGGTAGCGGGCCAGCGCGAAGGCGACCATGGTGCCGAGCACGGTGGCGCCGATGGTGGCGAGCACCGCGATCTGCAGGCTGAGCGAGAGCGACTGGCACATGTCGGCCACGCCGCAGGGGTTGGTCCAGGCGTCGGTGGAGAACTCGTTCCACTCGTAGTTGAACTTGCCGACCGGCTTGTTGAACGAGAAGGCGAGCACGACCAGGTTGGGCAGCACCAGGTAGGCGAGGGCCAGCACGCCGGCCAGCACCACCAGGTGGGCGCGTATCCACTTGGTAATCCGGGACATCAGACCAGTTCCTCCGTCCCGGCCTTGCGCATGTAGACCGTCACCATGCCCAGGATCAGGGCCATCAGGATGAAGCTCAGTGCGGCAGCCGTGGGGTAGTCGAGCACGTTCAGGAACTGCTTCTGGATGCCGTTGCCGACCATCTGCTCGCTCGGCGAGCCCAGCAGCTGGGCGTTGATGTAGTCGCCGGAAGCCGGGATGAAGGTGAGCAGGGTGCCGGCAACCACGCCGGGCAGCGAGATCGGGAAGGTGACCTTGCGGAAGGTGGTGAACGGCCGGGCGTACAGGTCGCCGGCCGCCTCGTGCAGGCGGGGGTCGATCCGCTCCAGCGAGGTGTACAGCGGCAGGATCATGAACGGCAGGAAGTTGTAGGTGAGACCGCAGACCACGGCGAGCGGCGTGGCGAGCACCCGGTCGCCGGAGGTGAGGCCGAGCGCGTTGGTGACGTCCAGGACGTGCAGGGTGTTGAGCACCCCGACCACCGGCCCGCCGTCGGACAGGATGGTCTTCCAGGCCAGCGTGCGGATCAGGAAGCTGGTGAAGAACGGCGCGATGACCAGGATCAGGATGACGTTGCGCCAGCGCTTGCCGGCCTTGAAGGCGATCGTGTACGCGAGCGGGTAGCCGACGGCCAGGCAGAGCACGGTGGCGATGCCCGCGTAGGAGAACGAGCGGACGAAGTGCCACTTGTACTCGACCAGGGCGTCCCAGTAGGTCGCGAGGTGCCAGGTGACCTTGAAGCCCGCTTCGAGCGAGCCGGTCTGCAGCGAGGTGGACGCCTGGTAGACCATCGGGACGGCGAAGAAGACGACGAGCCAGGCGATGCCGGGCAGCAGCAGCCAGTACGCGGTGAGCTTGCGCTTCGGCTTCCGTGCCGGTTCCGCGAGCGGTATGACCTGTGACGGAGCGGCCGGGGTGGTGGTGGTCATGCGGCCTCCTCCGCGGTGCCCGCGTCGATCGCCTGCGCGGCGTCCAGGGCGAAGGAGTGCGCCGGGTTCCAGTGCAGCAGGACGGGCGCGCCGGGGACGATCCGGGCGTCGCGCTCCATGTTCTGCTCGAAGACGGTGACCTCCTGGCCGCCGTCGGTGCGCACCACGTACTGGGTGGAGACGCCGATGAAGCTGGAGTCGAGGACGGTGCCGGCCAGCCGGTTGCGGCCGTCGGCGACCTCGGCGGAGGCGTGCGCGATGGTGATCTTCTCCGGGCGCACGCCCAGGTGAACCTGCCTGGCCTCGGTGGCGCAGCGCGCCTTGGGCACGGCGAGGCGGACGCCGGCCGCGGTGAGCAGCAGGTCGCCGCCGTCGGTGCCGGTGACCTCGGCGGGCAGCAGGTTGGACTGGCCGAGGAAGTTGGCCACGAAGGTGGTGGCGGGGTTCTCGTACAGCTCGGCGGGGGCGCCCAGTTGCTCGACCCGGCCGCCGTTCATCACCGCGATGGTGTCGGCCATCGTCATGGCCTCCTCCTGGTCGTGGGTGACGTGCACGAAGGTGATGCCGACCTCGGTCTGGATCCGCTTGAGCTCCAGCTGCATCTGGCGGCGGAGCTTGAGGTCGAGTGCGCCGAGCGGCTCGTCGAGGAGCAGCACCTGGGGGTGGTTGATCAGGGCGCGGGCGACGGCGACGCGCTGCTGCTGGCCGCCGGAGAGCTGGTGCGGCTTGCGCCGGGCGTACTGGCCGAGTTCGACCAGCTCCAGCATCTCCTCGACCTGCTTCTTGACGTCCTTGCGGCCGCGGCGGCGCAGGCCGAAGGCGACGTTCTCGAAGATGTCGAGGTGCGGGAAGAGCGCGTAGCTCTGGAAGACGGTGTTCACCGGCCGCTTGTACGGGGGCAGGGCGGTGACGTCCTGGCCGCCGATCAGGACGGTGCCGCTGGTGGGCTCCTCCAGGCCGGCGATCATGCGCAGGGTGGTGGTCTTGCCGCAGCCGGAGGCGCCGAGCAGGGCGAAGAAGGAGCCCTGCGGGACGGTGAGGTCGAGCGGGTGGACGGCGGTGAAGGCGCCGTAGGTCTTGCCGATGCCGGTGAGGCGGACGTCGCCGCCGGCGGCCGCGTCGCGCTGCTGGTCTGTCATGGGTGTCTTCCTGGGTTCTCTGCCGGGAGTGGGCCGCGCGTGGGGGGGTCAGGCGCCGATGAGCTTGGAGAACTTCTGCTCGAAGTCGCTCTCCTCGGTCTCGGTGAGAGTGCGGAACACGTGCGACTTGGCCGCCATCTCGGGGGTGGGTACGACCAGCGGGTTGGCCGCGCTGTCCGGGGCGAGGGCGCCGAGTTCGTCCTTCATCCCGGTGACGGCGGAGACGAAGCCGATGCCCGCGACCAGCTGCGCCGCGATCTTCGGCTGATAGTAGAAGTCGATCAGCTTTTCCGCGTTCGCCTTGTGCTGCGCCCGGGCCGGGATCAGCATGTTGTCCGTCGAGGAGACGTAGCCCTTCTCCGGGATGACGAACTCGATGTCCGGGTTGTCGGCGCGCAGTTGGATCAGGTCACCGCCCCAGGCGACGCAGGCCGCGATGTCGCCGGAGGACAGCTCCTGGCCGTAGTCGTTGCCGGTGAAACGGCGGATCTGCTTGCTGTCGACGCCCTTCTGCAGCCGGGCGACGGCGGCGTCGTAGTCGTCGGCGGTGAACTTCGCCGGGTCCTTGCCCAGGTCCAGCAGGGTGATCCCGATGCTGTCGCGCATCTCGGAGAGGAAGGTGACCCGGCCCTTGAGGTCGGGGTCGTCCAGCAGTTGGGAGACGCTGGTGACCTCCTTCCCCTTGGTCGCCTTCTTGTTGTAGGCGATGACGACCTGGATGCCGGCCCACGGGTAGGAGTACAGCCGGCCCGGGTCCCAGTCGGGGGCGCGGAAGCGGGAGTCGATGGTGGTGATCGCGGTGGTGACGTTCGCCGGGTTGAGCTTCTGCGCCCAGCCGAGCCGGATCATCCGGGCGGCCATCCAGTCGGTGAGGACCATCAGGTCGCGGCCGGTGTCCTGGCCGGCCGCGAGCTGCGGCTTGACCTTGCCGAAGAACTCGACGTTGTCGTTGACGTCCTCGTTGTACCTGACCTTGACGCCGGTGGCCGCGGTGAAGGCGTCCAGGGTGCCGTGCTTCTCCTTGTCCTTCTCGTCGGTGTCGATGTACAGCGGCCAGTTGGAGAAGTTGACCACCTTCTCGGTGTCCGAGAGGTCCTTGGCGGCGTTGGCGGTCGAGTCGCCGCCGACGGTCCTGGCCGCCGGGATCCCGCAGGCGGCCAGCGTGCCCGCACCGGCGGTCAGCGCGGCGGCCCGCAGCAGGGTGCGGCGGCCGATCGCGGCCCGGCCGCTGGTCAGGCTGCGTTCCCAGGCCTTGCGGACCGGTTCGGGCAGACCGTCGGTGAACTCGTTGAACGCCATGGAACGGGCCTCCTGGGGGTAAGAGGTCGAATCGGGGCGCCCTGGGGGCGGCGCCCCTGGGCAGGGGTTATCTGTCTCCGAAGACGGTGCGGTGCCAGTCCTTGCGGGCCACCGCGGTGGTGTCGAACATGACGTGCTTGACCTGGGTGTACTCGTCCAGCGAGTACTGGGACATGTCCTTGCCGTAGCCGGACGCCTTGTAGCCGCCGTGCGGCATCTCGCTGATGATCGGGATGTGGTCGTTGACCCAGACGCACCCGGCCGCGATCTCCCGGGTGGCGCGCAGCGAGCGGTGCACGTTGCCCGTCCAGGCGGAGGCGGCCAGGCCGTAGGGGGTGTCGTTGGCCAGCCGCAGGCCCTCGTCGTCGGTGTCGAAGGGCAGCACGACGAGCACCGGGCCGAAGATCTCGCCCTGGACCACCTCGCTGTCCTGGGCGGCGCCGGTGATCAGGGTGGGCGCGTAGTACGCGCCGCGGGTGAGGTCGGTGCCGTCGTGGCCCTTCTCCGGCGCGCGGCCGCCGGTGACCACGGTGGCGTAGGAGCGGGCGCGTTCGACGAAGCCGGCCACCCGGTCCCGGTGGGTGTACGAGACCAGCGGGCCGAGGTCGGTGTGCGGGTTGAGCGGGTCGCCGATCCGGATCGCGGCGTACAGCTCGGCCACGCCGGCCACGAACGCGTCGTACAGCGGGCGCTGGACGTACGCGCGGGTGGCGGCGGTGCAGTCCTGGCCGCCGTTGATCAGCGAGGCGGCGACCGCGCCGTGCACGGCGGCGTCGAGGTCGGCGTCGTCGAAGACCACGAACGGGGCCTTGCCGCCGAGCTCCAGGTGGGTGCGCTTGACGCTCGCGGTGGCGAGTTCGGCGACCCTGCGGCCGACCGGGGTGGAGCCGGTGAAGGACACCATGGCGACGTCCGGGTGCGCGACCAGGTGCTCGCCGGTGGTGCGTCCGGCGCCGGTGACCACGTTGACCACGCCGTCGGGGATGCCCGCCTCGGTGCAGGCCCGGGCGAACATCAGCGAGGTGAGCGGGGTCAGCTCGGACGGCTTGAGCACGATGGTGTTGCCCGCCGCGATCGCCGGCAGGACCTTCCAGGCGGCCATCTGCAGCGGGTAGTTCCACGGCGAGATCGAGCCGACCACGCCGATCGCCTCGCGGCGCACGTAGGAGGTGTGGTCGCCGGAGTACTCGCCGGCCGCCTTGCCCTCCAGGTTGCGGGCGGCGCCGGCGAAGAACGCCACGTTGTCGATGGTGCCGGGGACGTCGAACTCGGTGGCCAGCTTGACCGGCTTGCCGGTCTGCGCGGTCTCCACCCGGGCGAGGTCGGCGCTCGCCGAGGTCAGGACGGCGGCCAGTGCGGTCAGCGCCTCGGAGCGGGCGCCGGGGGTGGCGCGGGACCAGCCGGGCAGGGCCGCCTTCGCGGCGGCCACGGCCGCGTCGACCTCGCCGGTGGTGGCCAGGGCGACCTGCTCGACCACGCTGCCGTCCGCGGGGTTGACGACCTGGAAGGGCTCGCCGCTCCCCCGGGTCTGACGGCCCGCGATGTACTGCGCGCCCGCGCCGAAGTCGGTCAGGTCCATCTGGTTCCTCCAAGTGCCGGTGGGTCGACTGCCACGGCGATTCTCACGGTTGTGCGGTGGGGGAATCCGACCGGCTGATCACCGGGGTTGCGCGATCCTGGCAGTCCGGCGGACTCCGGGCAAGGGATTCCGCTGTTGCATTCCGGCAACGCGATGGATTCCGGCGTGAGGTCTGTTTTTCGCCACAGCCGACCCGCTGACCATGCCCGGTGCCGCCCCGGCGTGACAAGGGTCACTCCGACAACCTCGGTGGGTAGGGCCTTACAGGGTGCAAGGGTTCACCGAGGGCGACAGGTCGTCGCCGCGATGGATGATTTACCTGACACTCTGGTCCCTCAAGGCCCTGGAGGCCCGCGATGCTCCCCACCGTCGCCCGCGTGCTCGACCTGGAGGTGATGCGGCGCGGCCTGCCCCAGGTCGTCGCCGGCGCCGACCACCTGGAGCGGCCGGTCCGCTGGGTCCACGTGAGCGAACTGCCCGACGTCGCCGGGATGCTCCAGGGCGGCGAACTGGTGCTCACCACCGGCATCGCGCTGCCCGACGACCGCGAGGGCCTGGCCCGCTACGTCCGCGAACTGGACGAGGTGGGGGTCGCCGGACTGGTCGTCGAGTACGGCCGGCGCTACTTCGACTCGCTGCCCCGCGCCCTGGTGCACGCCGCCGAACAGCGCGGCCTGCCACTGATCACGCTCCGCCGCGAGCTGCGCTTCGTCGCCGTCACCGAGGCCGTGCACGCGCTGGTGGTCAACGCCCAGCTGGAGCAGCTGCGCGTCTCCGAGGCCGTCCACCAGGTGTTCAACGAGCTGGTGGTGGAGGGCGCCGAGCCGCCCGAGGTGATCCGCCAGGTGGCCCGGATGGCGGGCGCGCCGGTCGTCCTGGAGAACCTCGCGCACCAGGTGCTCGCCCACGACACCGCCGGCCGCCCGGAGGTCGAACTGCTGGAGGACTGGGAGCGCCGCTCCCGCGGGGTCCGCCCGCCCGGCCGCACCGGGCACGACCCGCGCAGCGGCTGGCTGGTGACCACGGTCGGCGCCCGCGGCCAGGACTGGGGCCGGCTGGTGCTGGTGCAGGATCCGGGCCCGCTGCCCGAGAACGAGGCCCACCCGCACACCATGCTGCTGGAACGCGGCGCCTCCGCCCTGGCGCTCAACCGGCTGGTGGTGCGCGACCGGGAGAGCCTGGAGCGGCAGACCCACCGCACCCTGCTGTCCGGCATCCTCACCCACGCGCTGACCGTCTCCGAGGTGGCCCTGCGCGCCCAGGCGCTCGGCGTCCCGCTGGAGGGCCGCCGGCTGGTCGGAGTGGTGCTGCGGCAGCGGCGCGGCCCGATCCCGGCCGCCCTGGAGGCGCAGGCCCGGCTGCGCGACTTCACCGAGCTCGCCGCGGGAGCCGTCCGGGCCTGCCGGCTCTCCGCCCTGGTCGGCGCGCTGGACGACGAGGGCGTCGGCGTGCTGATCACGCTCGGCACCCAGCAGGACGAGCACGCCGCCCTGGACGCCTTCTCGGCCACGCTGCGCCGGATGTCGGCCGAGGCCGGCCGGGACGACGACGCCGCCGCACCCGCCCCGGTGGTCGCGGTCGGCTCCTCGGTCGGCTCCGTCCGGGACGCCCGGCGCACCCTGCTGGAGGCCACCCAGGTCGCCGACGCGGCCCTGCACGACGCGCCCGGCGGCCGGGCCGCCTCGTACTACCGGCTGCCGGACGTCCGGCTGCGCGGCCTGCTCCACCTGCTGCGCGACGACGCCCGGCTGCAGACCTACGTGGAGCGGGAGCTGGGCCCGCTGCTGGCCCACGACGCCGAGCACAACGGCCAGTTGGTGCAGATGCTGCGGATCTACCTGGAGCAGGGCCGGAACAAGTCGGCGGCGGCCGACGCCGCGCACCTGTCCCGGCCGTCCTTCTACGACCGCCTGCACAAGGTCGAGCGGATCCTCGGCGTCGACCTCGACCAGGTGGAGTCCTGCCTCTCCCTGCACGTGGCGCTGCTCGCCCTGGACGCCGTCCGCCGCTGACCGCCGACCGCCGACCACTGACCACTGACCGCTGACCGCTGACCGCTGACCGCTGACCGCCGGTGGCCTACACGCCGGTGATGCGCCCCCAGACCTTGTGCAGTTCGGGCCGCTCCGCCGAGGTGACGTCGCGCATGGTGTGCAGCCGGGCGCGCATCTCGTCGGTCGGGAAGAGCAGCGGGTTCTCCGCCAGTTCGGCCTTGTCCTTGTCGCCGCTGGCCGCCAGCACCTCGCGGGCGGCTGGCACCGGGCAGATGTACTGGACGAACGCGGCGAGTTCGGCGGCCACCTCGGGCTGGTAGTAGTGGTCGATCAGCAGCTCGGCGTTGCGCTTGTGCCGGGCCCGGTTGGGGATCATCAGGCTCTCCGCCCACAGTTCGCCGCCCTCCTGCGGCACCACGAACTCGATGTCCGGGTTCTGGGCGGTCAGTTGGACGGCGTCGCCGGAGTAGGCCTGGCAGGCGACGGCGGCACCGGAGGCGAGGTCGCTGGTGTAGTCGTTGCCGGTGAAGCGGCGGATGTGGCCGGTGTCGACCATCTTCTGCACGGTGTCCATCGCCCGGTGCGCGTCGTCCTCGCCGAACCGGGAGACGTCCGCACCCTGGGCGAGCATCAGCAGCCCGAGCGCCTCGTCCAGCCCGGCGAACAGGGTGACCCGGCCCTTGAGATCGGGCGCCCAGAGGTCCGCGGTCGACTTCAGCTCCCGGCCGAGCGCCTTGCGGTTGTACGCGATGCCGGTGATCCCGGACTGCCAGGGCACGCTGCGCCGGCGCCCGGGGTCGAAGGCCGGGTCGGCGAGCTGCGGGTCCAGGTTGGCAGTGACGTTGGGCAGGTTGGCCCGGTCCATGGCCTGCACCCAGCCGAGCGAGACGTACCGGCCGGCCATCCAGTCGCTGACCACCATGAGGTCCCGGCCGGGGTCGGCGCCCTGGGTGAGCACCGGGCTGATCTTTCCGAAGAACTCGTCGTTGTCGTTGATGTCCTCGGTGTAGGTGACCGCGATGCCGGTCCGCTCGGTGAAGGCGTCCAGGGTCGGCCGGTGGCCCTGGTCGTCGGTGTCGATGTACTGGGTCCAGTTGGAGAAGGCGAGCCGCTGCTCGCGGTCCGAGCGGTCCTGGACCGAGCGGCGGTCCTCGGCGACGTACGCGGACGGGATGCCGCAGCCGGTCAGCGTGCCGGCGCCGAGCAGCGCGGCCCCGCCGAGCGCCGAACGCCGGCGGATCGTACGGGAGTTGTGGGGGCGGGTCGGGGTGGTGCTGCTGGGCATGGGGAAGGCCTCCGGAGCGTGGGACGGCCCCGGGCGTGCGCGACACCCGGGGCCGTCCGGTCGGTACGTCAGACGGTGTGCGCGTCGGCGAGCGACAGCACCTCGTCGAGCACCGCGAGACCGGTCTTGGCCTCCTCCTCGGTGACGGTGCACGGCGGGACGACGTGGAGGCGGTTCATGTTGACGAACGGCCAGAGCCCGCGCTGCTTGCAGGCGGCGGCCAGCTCGGCCATCGGCGCGTTGGCGGGGCCGGCCGCGTTGTACGGGACCAGCGGCTCGCGGGTCCCGCGGTCCTTCACCAGGTCGAGCGCCCAGAACACGCCGAGGCCGCGGACCTCGCCGATCGAGGGGTGCCGCTCGGCCAGCTCCCGCAGGCCGGGGCCGAGCACGGTCTCGCCGATGTGCTTGGCGTTCTCGACGATGCCCTCCTCCGCCATGGCGGTGATGGTGGCGACGGCCGAGGCGCAGGCCAGCGGGTGGCCGGAGTAGGTGAGCCCGCCCGGGAACGCCCGCTCGGCGAAGGTGGCGGCGATCTCGGCGCTGATCGCCACGCCGCCCAGCGGGACGTAGCCCGAGTTGACGCCCTTGGCGAAGGTCAGCAGGTCCGGGGTGACGCCCCAGTGGTCGGCGGCGAACCACTCGCCGGTGCGGCCGAAGCCGGCCATCACCTCGTCGAGGATGAACACGATGCCGAAGCGGTCGCAGATCTCCCGCACCCCGGCCAGGTAGCCCGCCGGCGGGATCAGGATGCCCGCGGTACCGACCACGGTCTCCAGGATGATCGCCGCGATCGTCCCGGGGCCCTCGAAGGCGATCACCTGCTCCAGGTGCTCCAGCACACGCTCGCACTCCTGCGCCTCGTTCTCGGCGTGGAAGTTGGAGCGGTAGGCGTACGGGCCCCAGAAGTGCACCACGCCGGAGACGCCGGTCTCGTTGGCCCAGCGCCGCGGGTCGCCGGTGAGGGCGATCGCGTTGGCGGTGGCGCCGTGGTACGAGCGGTAGGCGGACATGACCTTCTGCCGGCCGGTGTGCAGCCGGGCCAGCCGGACGGCGTTCTCGACCGCCTCGGCGCCGCCGTTGGTGAAGAAGATCTTGTCGAGGTCACCGGGGGTGCGCTCGGCGATCAGCCGGGCGGCCTCGCTGCGCGCCTCGACCGCGAAGCCGGGGGCGATGGTGCAGAGCTTCGCCGCCTGCTCCTGGATCGCGGCGACCACCTTCGGGTGCTGGTGGCCGATGTTGGTGTTGACCAGCTGCGAGGAGAAGTCGAGGTAGCGGTTGCCGTCGTAGTCCCAGAAGTACGAGCCCTCGGCGCCGGCCACCGCGAGGGGGTCGATCAGCGCCTGGGCGGACCACGAGTGGAAGACGTGCGCGCGGTCGGCGGCCTTGACCGCCTGGCCGGCGGCTGAGTCAGCGGTGGGGATGCTCATGCCGGTAAGGCTAGGGAGTCGCGGCCCCGAAGTGCAGTTTCATCTTGTCAGCCGGTCACGCGAACGGCCGACAGGATGCAAAGACGCCGGGCCCGGGTCGAAAGGACCCGGGCCCATTGTCCGTTCACACGATGGACGTGCGATCAGATCGCGGTCATACAGCGCCCGACCGTCACGACCCGCTAGATCGCGGTCATACAGCGCTCAACCGTCACGACCCGCTAGATCGCGGTCATGACGTGCTTCACCCGGGTGTAGTCCTCGAAGCCGTACGCGGAGAGGTCCTTGCCGTAGCCGGACTTCTTGAAGCCGCCGTGCGGCATCTCGGCGACCAGCGGGATGTGGGTGTTGATCCAGACGCAGCCGAAGTCCAGGCGGCGCGACATCCGCATGGCGCGGGCGTGGTCCTTGGTCCACACCGAGGAGGCCAGCGCGAAGTCGACGCCGTTGGCGTAGTCGACGGCCTGGTCCTCGTCGGTGAACTTCTGCACGGTGATGACCGGGCCGAAGACCTCGTTCTGGATGATCTCGTCGTCCTGCCGCAGGCCGGAGACGACGGTCGGGGCGTAGAAGTAGCCCTTCTCGCCGACCTGGTGGCCACCGGCCTCGATCTTGGCGTGGGTGGGCAGCCGCTCGATGAAGCCGGCCACCTGCTTCAGCTGGTTGGCGTTGTTCAGCGGGCCGTACAGCACGTCCTCGTCGTCCACGCCGCCGGTCTTGGTCTCGGCCGCGGCCTTGGCCAGCGCCTCGACGAAGGCGTCGTGGATCGACTCGTGCACCAGCACGCGGGTGGCGGCGGTGCAGTCCTGGCCGGCGTTGAAGTAGCCCGCGACCGAGATGCCCTCGACGGCCTCGGCGATGTCGGCGTCCTCGAAGACCACGACCGGGGCCTTGCCGCCCAGCTCCAGGTGGACGCGCTTGACGTCCTTGGAGGCGGACTCGGCGACCTGGATGCCGGCCCGGACCGAACCGGTGATGGAGGCCATCGCCGGGGTCTTGTGCTCGACCATCAGCCGGCCGGACTCGCGGTCGCCGCAGATCACGTTGAAGACGCCGGCCGGCAGCTCCAGGTCCTTGAGGACGCCGCCGATGATCTCGGCGAGCAGGACGGTGGAGGCCGGGGTGGTGTCCGAGGGCTTCAGGACGACGGTGTTGCCCGCGGCGATGGCCGGGGCGAACTTCCAGACGGCCATCATCATCGGGTAGTTCCACGGCGCGACCTGGGCACAGACGCCGACCGGCTCGCGGCGGACGATCGAGGTCATCCCGTCCATGTACTCCCCGGCGGCCTTGCCCTCCAGCATGCGGGCGGCACCGGCGAAGAAGCGGATCTGGTCCACCATCGGACCGATCTCCTCCGAGAGGGTCAGCCCGCGCGGCTTGCCCGTGTTGCGGACCTCCGCCTCGACGAGCTCGTCGGCCCGGGCCTCGACCGCGTCGGCGATCTTGAGCAGCAGCTTCTGGCGGGTGCTCGGGGTGGCGTCGCGCCAGATCGGGAAGGCGGCGGCGGCCGAGGCCATCGCGGCGTCCACATCGGAGGCACCGGACAGCGGGGACGTCGCGTAGGCCTCACCGGTGGTGGGGTCGACGATGTCGAGCGTGCGGCCGTCCGCCGCGTCGACGAACTCACCGTTGATGTAGTTGCGCAGCGTGCGAAGGTCGCTCACGGGGTCTCTCCTCGGTCTGGGCCTGCGGCGTTGCAGTTTCCGGCGCCATGGTACGTCGGCGGGTCCGGCGCACGAAGGGTGTCGGGTGGCCGGGCCCTGGACGGCGCGGTCCACTGGTTTGGGGGAACGCGCGCTGCGCTGCGGGGCTGCGCGCGTACCGTGCCAGGGTAGCCGCATGACTGCCGGTATCGACAGGTGCAGTGCATGTAGGCGATGAAATCCGTACGCGGATTCCAAGATCGCGACGAAATCAGCAGATTCCTCGCTTGCGAACAGGGGAACGATCAGGCACAGTGGCGGCGTGGCCAACCGCGACCGGAACGCGAGCGTTCCCCTCGATGCCGCCTCCAAGGCGATCATCGAGCAGCTCCAGGAGGACGGACGCCGCCCGTACGCCGCCATCGGCAAGGCCGTCGGCCTGTCCGAGGCGGCCGTGCGCCAGCGCGTCCAGAAGCTGCTCGACCAGGGCGTGATGCAGATCGTCGCCGTCACGGACCCGCTCACCGTCGGCTTCACCCGCCAGGCGATGGTCGGCATCCGGGTCGAGGGCGACATCGAGCCCGTCGCCGACGCGCTGGCCGCCCTCGACGAGGTCGACTACGTCGTCTGCACCGCAGGCTCGTTCGACCTCCTGGCCGAACTGGTCTGCGAGGACGACGAGCACCTGCTCGAACTGATCAACAAGCGCATCCGCGCGCTTCCCGGCGTGCGGAGCACCGAGAGCTTCGTCTACCTGAAGCTCCGGAAACAGACCTACACCTGGGGCACCCGATGACAGCCGACCCGGCGCAGAAGGACCTTTCCAAGACCGCCTACGACCACCTGTGGATGCACTTCACCCGCATGTCGTCGTACGAGAACTCCCCCGTGCCGACGATCGTCAAGGGCGAAGGCACCTACGTCTGGGACGACAAGGGACGCAAGTACCTCGACGGCCTCGCCGGCCTGTTCGTCGTCCAGGCCGGCCACGGCCGCGAGGAGCTGGCCGAGGCCGCCGCCAAGCAGGCCAAGGAGCTCGCCTTCTTCCCGGTGTGGAGCTACGCCCACCCGAAGGCCGTCGAGCTGGCCGAGCGCCTGGCCAACTACGCCCCGGGCGACCTGAACAAGGTCTTCTTCTCCACCGGTGGCGGCGAGGCCGTCGAGACCGCCTGGAAGCTCGCCAAGCAGTACTTCAAGCTGACCGGCAAGCCGACCAAGTACAAGGTCATCTCGCGCGCCGTCGCCTACCACGGCACCCCGCAGGGCGCCCTGTCGATCACCGGCCTGCCGGGCCTGAAGGCCCCGTTCGAGCCGCTGGTGCCGGGCACCCACAAGGCCCCGAACACCAACATCTACCGCGCCCCCGCCTTCCTCGAAGGCCCGGACGGCACGGTCGACCCCGAGGCCTACGGCCGCTGGTGCGCCGACGAGATCGAGGTGGCCATCCTCAACGAGGGCGCCGAGACCGTCGCCGCCGTCTTCGTCGAGCCGGTGCAGAACGCCGGTGGCTGCTTCCCGCCGCCGCCCGGGTACTTCCAGCGCCTGCGCGAGATCTGCGACCGCCACGACGTGCTGCTGGTCTCGGACGAGGTCATCTGCGCCTTCGGCCGCCTGGGCACCATGTTCGGCGCCGACAAGTTCGGCTACCAGCCCGACATGATCACCTGCGCCAAGGGCATGACCTCGGGCTACTCCCCGATCGGCGCCACGATCATCTCGGACCGCCTCGCCGAGCCGTTCTACAAGGGCGACAACACCTTCCTGCACGGCTACACCTTCGGCGGCCACCCGGTCTCCTCCGCGGTGGCGCTGGCCAACCTCGACATCTTCGAGCGCGAGGGCCTGAACCAGCACGTCCTCGACAACGAGGCCGCGTTCCTGGGCACCCTGAACAAGCTGCGCGACCTGCCGATCGTCGGCGACGTCCGCGGCAACGGGTACTTCTACGGCATCGAGCTCGTGAAGGACAAGGTCACCAAGGAGTCGTTCAACGACGACGAGGTCGAGCGCGTCCTCTACGGCTTCCTGTCGAAGGCCCTCTTCGACAACGGCCTGTACTGCCGCGCCGACGACCGTGGCGACCCGGTCATCCAGCTGGCCCCGCCGCTGATCTCCAACCAGTCGACCTTCGACGAGATCGAGCAGATCCTGCGGACCAGCCTCACCGACGCGTGGGCGAAGATCTGACCCCCTGATCCTCCTTCCCCACCCTCCGCCGAAGGGCGGTCCCACTCCCCCGGGACCGCCCTTCGGCGTTTTTCCGGCGCTGCCGGCCGATCAAACATGCCTGATTGCGGGTGATTTGCCCGCGATGGACCAGAGCGCCGCAACCGCACCAGGCCCCAGTCGTTCTAATCTGACGACTGTCATATCCCTGCGGCCACCCAGGATGGAACCTCATGTCAGCGGCACCGCCTGACAACGACGTGCTGTGGGCCCGGGGGATCGTCAAGTCCCATCACGGCACCCCCGCCCTGCGGGGCATCTCGATCGGCGTCCGCGAGGGCGAAGTGCTCGCCGTCACCGGCCCGCGCGGCTCCGGCAAGAGCACCCTCCTCGGCTGCCTCTCCGCCCTCCTCCCCGTCGACGAGGGCGAGGTCTGGTTCAACAGCGCGCCCGTCCACACCCTCGGCCGGGCCGGGCGCGAACGGCTGCGCCGCGACCGCTTCGGCTTCGTCGGCTCCGAACCCCACCTGGTGCCCGAACTGACCGCCCGGGAGAACGTCGCCCTGCCGCTGCTGCTCGCCGGCGCCGGCAACAAGGCCGCCTACACCGCCGCCGACGAATGGCTGGAACGCCTCGACGTCGGCGAGGTCGCCCGGCAGCGCCCCGACCGGCTGCTCCAGAGCCAGCGCCAGCGGATCGCCGTCGCCCGCGCCCTCGCCCCGCTGCCGCCCGTCGTCTTCGCCGACGACCCCACCGCCCCGCTCCACCGCGAGGCCGCCGACCAGGTCCTGCGGATACTGACCAGCGCGGCCCGGTCGCACCAGCTCACCCTCGTCCTGGCCACTCACGACCCCGAGCTCGTCCGGTTCGCGGACCGCGCCGTCGCCCTCGTCGACGGACGGCTCACCGCCCCCGCCGCCCCCGTCCCGCGCGGGCACGCCGTCCCGGGGGCGGCCGGCGCGTCCGCCGTCTCGGGCACCCGCCGCTGACGACGCCGAGCCGCTGAAAGAGTCGACGTGTTCTATCTCCGTCTGGCCCGGGGCTACCGGGTGCCCGACCTCGGCCGCTGGCTGCTCACCGTGCTGGCCGCCGCCGTGGTCTCCGCCTTCCTGCTGCGCTCCCTCGGCCGGGCCATGAGCGACCCGCTCGGCGGCGAGGACGCGCTGGTGCGACTGCTCTGGTGCCTGCCCCCGCTCGCCGCCGTCGCCTGGTTCGCGGCCGTCGCCGCCCGCGCCGTACCCGCCCAGCGGCCCGAACGGATCACCGGCCTGCGCGCCGCCGGAGCCGGCTCCGGCCGGATCCGCACCCTGATCGCCGGTGAGGTCGTGCTCGCCTGCACCCTCGGCAGCGTGCTCACCCTGCTGGTCTTCCTGGTCCTGCGCAACGACATCGCCGGGCCCGCGCTCGCCCCCGACCTCGGCATGGGCGTACCGCTGCCGGCCGTCGCGCCGGTCGCCCTGCTCGCCCTGGTCCCGCTCACCGCCGGGATCGCCGCCGCCTGCGCCGTCCCGCCCACCGAGTACCTGCCCGGCGGCCGCACCCGCACCCGCGGCGGCACCGGCTTCGGCGCCCTGCGGGTCGCCCTGCCCGTCGGGCTCGCCGTGATCGGCCTCGCCCTCGAACTCATCGCCCTGCGGCCCGGCGCCGCCGCCGACGGCCGGCCGATCCACCTGCCCGCCGGGCTCGGCAGCACCAGCACCGCCGCACTCGGCGGCTGGGCCGCCAGCGCGGTCGGACTCGCCCTGCTCACCGGCCCGTTGCTGTCCTGGACCGGGCGGCTGCTCGCGCTCGGCCGACCCACCCCGCTACGGCTGCTGGCCGGCCGCGGACTCACCGCCCAGGCCCGCCGCCTCGGCCCGCCGCTGGCCGTGCTCACCCTCGCCCTCGCGCTGGTGCTCACCACCATCCGCTACTGGATCGGCACGCCCGACAGCGCCGACGCGCTGCCCGCCGTCGAGGCCTGCCTGGTGCTCGGCTGCGCGGCCGCCGCCGTGGTCACCCGGCTGGCCGAGGTCCGCACCGACCGCCGGGACGTCACCGACGTGCTGCTGCGCCTCGGCACCTCGCCCCGGCTGCTGTTCGGCGCGGTCGCGCTGCGCACCCTGGCGGTGGGCACCACGCTGCTGGTGACCGGCGGAGCGACCGCCGCACTGGCGGCCGCCGGCCTGCGCTGACCTTGCGGCTTGCGCTGACCTGCCGCTGTCGCTGACCTGCCGGTTTGCGTTGGCCCGCCGGCTCAGCCCGCCGCGGCGAGCTGACCGCAGGCGCCGTCGATCTCCTGGCCCCGGGTGTCGCGGACGGTCGTCGGCACCCCGTGCGACTGGAGCCGACGGACGAACTCGCGCTCGTCCTCGGGCCGGGAGGCGGTCCACTTGGAGCCCGGCGTCGGGTTCAGCGGGATCAGGTTGACGTGCACCCGGTGGTTCTTGATCAGTCGGCCGAGCAGGTCCGCCCGCCACGCCTGGTCGTTGATGTCCTTGATCAGCGCGTACTCGATGGAGATCCGCCGGCCGGACTTCTCCGCGTAGTTCCACGCGGCGTCCAGCACCTCGGCGACCTTCCAGCGGGTGTTCACCGGCACCAGCTCGTCGCGCAGCTCGTCGTCCGGGGCGTGCAGCGACAGCGCCAGGCGGCAGCTGAGGCCCTCGTCGGCCAGCCGGTTCATCGCCGGGACCAGGCCGACGGTCGACACCGTGACACCGCGCTGGGACAGGCCGAAACCATCCGGCGCCGGGTCGGTCAGCCGGCGGATCGCGGCCAGCACCCGGTTGTAGTTGGCCAGCGGCTCGCCCATGCCCATGAAGACCACGTTCGACAGCCGCGCCTCGCCACCGGGGATCTCGCCGGCCTTGAGCGCGCGCATCCCCGCGGCGATCTGCTCGACGATCTCGGCGGTGGACAGGTTGCGGGTCAGCCCGGCCTGGCCGGTCGCGCAGAAGGGGCAGTTCATGCCGCAGCCCGCCTGCGAGCTGATGCACATGGTGACCCGGTCCGGGTAGCGCATCAGCACCGACTCGACGAGCGTGCCGTCGAAGAGCTTCCAGAGCGTCTTGCGGGTGGTGTCGTCGTCGCAGGACACGTGCCGCACGACCGACATCAGCTCCGGCAGCAGGCTCCCGGTGAGCTTCTCCCGGCTGGCGGCGGGGATGTCCGTCCAGCCCTCCGGGTCGTTCGACATCCGGCCGAAGTAGTGGTTGGAGAGCTGCTTGGCGCGGAACGGCTGCTCGCCCAGCTCAGCGACGGCCTCCTTGCGCTCGGCGGGGCTCAGGTCGGCGAGGTGTCGCGGGGGCTTGGCGCCGCGCGGCGCGACAAAGGTGAGTTCTCCGGGCTTAGGCATGGTTCATCCAGTGTCGCAGACGCCGGGAGCAGGCCAGGACGTGCGAGGGCCCCGGACGCGCAGGCGTCCGGGGCCCTTCCACCACTCGCGGCCGGAGGACAGGCCCTGAGGCGTCCTACGGCCGGACAAGGCCCTAGCTGCCGACGAAGGCCGCCAGCAGCAGCCAGACCACCGGGGCGGTCGGCAGGAGCGAGTCCAGCCGGTCCATGATGCCGCCGTGGCCGGGCAGCAGCGTGCCCATGTCCTTGATGCCGAGGTCTCGCTTGATCATCGACTCGCCCAGGTCGCCCAGGGTCGCGGTGACCGCCGCGCAGCCGCCCAGGATCAGACCCTGCCACCAGCTGCCGCCGTCGATGATCAGCTCCATCAGCACGGCGCCCGCCAGCATCGACAGGCCGATGCCGCCGGCCAGGCCCTCACGGGTCTTGCCGGGGCTGATCGTCGGGGCGAGCTTGGTCTTGCCGAACTTGTAGCCCACGGCGTAGGCGCCCGTGTCGCTGCAGATCGTGACGATCAGGAACAGCACGATCCGCTGGGGGCCGTCGTCGGCCGCCAGCATCAACGCCACGAAGGTGGCCAGGAACGGCACGTAGAAGGCGGTGAACACCCCGGCCGTTATGTCCCGCAGGTAGTCCTCCGGCGGCTCGGCCATCCGCCAGACCATCACCGCCAGCCCGGTCAGCGCGAGCGAGGCCGCGGCCCACTGCACCCCGGCCCAGTAGCCGGTGGCGATCATGGCGATGCCGCCTGCGACCAGCGGCACCAGCGGCGCCTTGATCTGCTTGCGCTCGGCGAGCCGGCTGGTCAGCTCCCAGATACCGACCGACACCGCGGCCATCACGACGAACAGGAACAGCGCCTTCACCACGAACAGCGAGGCGATGATCACCACACCGAGACCGACCCCCACGCCTATCGCGGCCTGGAGGTTACGGCCACCGCGCTGCTTGCGCGGCTGCGGCTGCGGGGCGGACTGGGCGGCCACGGGTGTCTCCTGCCCTGGATGGGACGACGGCACGAAGTGGGGCTGCCCGGCCGCCGGGTAGGTCGACGGCGGCGCGGGAGGCACCGGGGCCCCGGGGCGCGGCGGGGCGCCGCGGCCGGGGGTGGCGTCATCGGTTATCGCGCGCAGCACGACCGTCTCCGTCACACCCGGCACCGCCGCCTCGGACCGGTCGTCCCGGAACAGCGGGCCGCTCAGCCGACCGGCCTCCCGGGACTGACCGGCGGCGGGGTCACCCGGCCGACCGGGGCCCGCCGGCGGGCCCTGGTCCGGCACGCCGGGGAACGGGCCGGGGCCCGCCGGTACGGGAGGCATGACCTGAGTCTCCTCCGCGTCGCCGCCCCAGTACACCGGAGGCTGCTGCGAGTGATCCGAACGGTGGCCGGGGCCACCCGGCGCGCCGCCCGGCGCACCCGGGTGGGCCACCCGGCCGCCCGGGTGACCGGGGTAGCCCTGGGCCTGCGGCGGCGCCGGGTACTCGCCGTACCCCGGCGCCGGGTGCGCCTGCTGCAGAGGAGCCTGCGGCCGGGGCTGCGGCGCCGGGCGGTAGGGCTGGAACTGTTGGTCGGACGGGCCCCAGTAGCCAGGGGCGTCAGGGGCGTCGTTCATCAGACTTCGAGCAGCTCGGCTTCCTTGTGCTTCAGCAGCTCGTCGACGGCGGCCACGTACTTGGCCGTGGTGTCGTCGAGCTCCTTCTCGGCGCGGCGGCCGTCGTCCTCGCCGACCTCGCCGTCCTTGACCAGCTTGTCGATGGCGTCCTTGGCCTTGCGGCGCACCGCGCGGATCGAGACCTTCGCGTCCTCGCCCTTGCCCCGGGCCACCTTGATGAACTCCCGGCGGCGCTCCTCGGTCAGCTCGGGCAGCACCACCCGGATGAGGGAGCCGTCGTTGGACGGGTTGACGCCCAGGTCGGAGTCGCGGATCGCCTGCTCGATCGCCTTCAGCGCGGTCTTGTCGAACGGCGAGACGACCGCCATCCGGGGCTCCGGCACCGAGAACGAGGCCAGCTGGTTGATCGGCGTCACGGTGCCGTAGTACTCGGCGACGATCTTGGCGAACATCGCCGGGTGGGCACGGCCGGTGCGGATGGCGGCGAAGTCGTCCTTGGCGACGGCGACGGCCTTCTCCATCTTCTCCTCGGCTTCGAGGAGGGTCTCTTCGATCACTGTGATCTCCCTGTCCGGTTCATCTGCGATTGTCCCGACCGGTGTCGGCGTCGAGGCCGGTCACGGCGACGGCGCCGTCCCGTACGGCTGATTGCTGCTCAGGCCCGGACAGAATCCTGGCTGATGAGTGTGCCGATCTTCTCACTCTTCACCGCGCGCGCGATATTGCCCTCCGCCAGCAGCTCGAAGACCAGCATCGGGAGGTTGTTGTCCTTGCACAGCGTGATCGCGGTGAGGTCGGCGACCTTGAGGTCGCGCGTGATGACCTCGGAGTACTCCAGCGCGTCGAACTTCACCGCGTCCGGGTTGGTCCGGGGGTCCGAGTCGTAGACACCGTCCACGCCGTTCTTGCCCATCAGCAGGACGTCGGCGTGGATCTCCAGGGCCCGCTGGACGGCGGTGGTGTCGGTCGAGAAGTACGGCATGCCCATACCGGCGCCGAAGATCACCACACGGCCCTTCTCCAGGTGCCGGACGGCCCGCAGCGGCAGGTACGGTTCGGCGACCTGGCCCATGGTGATCGCGGTCTGGACCCGGGTCTCGATGCCTTCCTTGACCAGGAAGTCCTGCAGCGCCAGGCAGTTCATCACGGTGCCGAGCATGCCCATGTAGTCGGAGCGCGCCCGGTCCATGCCGCGGACCTGCAGCTCGGCGCCCCGGAAGAAGTTGCCGCCGCCGATGACCACCGCGACCTCGGTACCGGCACGGACGACGGTGGCGATCTCCCGGGCGATCGCGTGCACGACGTCCGGGTCGACGCCGAGTCCGCCACCACCGGCAAAGGCTTCACCGGACAGCTTGAGCAGCACCCGGCGGCGCGAGCCGACCTTGGGGTCCTGCGCGGTCTCCTGCGTCTCCTGCATGGACTTCTCCTTTTTGCACCTACTGGCTCACAGGCGCGGGTGTGCGGATGCCCGGCCTGCGCGTACGCGAGAGGAGGCCACTGCCGCGGGAACCGGTTCGGTGTCCTGCACGGCAATGGCCTCCTCGTCGTTCATGGTGCCGACGCGGCCCGCCCGTGGACGGTTGGCACTGGGTGAGCCCGTTCGGCGTTCCGCCCGCCCTGGTCAACGGGCGGGGGCGGTTCCCAGCGTAAGGGTGCCGGGGACCAGGTGGAACGTGGCTCAGGCGCCGACGCGGAAGCGGGCGAAGCGCTTGAGGGCGACGCCGTTCTCCTCGAGGACCTTGGCGACGGTCTTCTTGTTGTCCTTCGCGAAGGCCTGCTCCAGGACGGAGTTCTCCTTGACGAAGCCGGTGACGCGACCCTCGACGATCTTCGGCAGGGCAGCCTCGGGCTTGCCCTCCTCACGCGCGGTGGCCTCGGCGACGCGGCGCTCGTTCTCGAGGTCCTCGGCCGGGATCTCCTCGCGGGACAGGAACTTCGGCGCGAACGCGGCGATGTGCTGCGCGACGTCCTTCGCGACCTCGGCGTTCTCCTTGTCCAGCTCGACCAGGACGCCGACGGCCGGCGGCAGGTCGGGGCTGGTCTTGTGCAGGTAGACCGCGACGAAGCCGTCACCGTCGAACTGGGCGAAGCGACGGAAGACGATCTTCTCGCCCAGGGTCGCGTTGGCCTCGTCGACGAACTGCTGGACGGTCTTGCCGGCCTCGATCTCGGACGCCAGGGCGGCATCCAGGTCGGCCGGGGCGGTCTTGGCCACGTGAGCCGCGATCGCGTCGGCGACCTTGACGAAGTTGTCACCCTTGGCGACGAAGTCGGTCTCGCAGTTCAGCTCGACCAGAACGCCGGACTTCTTGTCCTCGGCGATCAGCGCGGCGACGGCGCCGTTGGAGGCGTCACGGCCCTCGCGCTTGGCAACGCCCTTCTGGCCCTTGATGCGCAGGAGCTCGACGGCCTTCTCGACGTTGCCCTCGGCCTCGTCCAGGGCCTTCTTGCAGTCCATCATGCCGGCGCCGGTGAGCTCACGGAGCTTCTTGACGTCCGCGGCGGTGAAGTTCGCCATGGTGTGAATCTCTTCTCGCGTCTCGCGTGTCTGCGTGGGGAGACGCCGGGACCGATGATTCGGTCCCGGCGCGGGAGAGAGGGGCACCTACCGGTGTCGTACCGGCGGGTGCCCCTCACCCTTGGTACGTCAGGCCTGCTCGGCCGGCGCCTCGGTGGCCTCAGCCTCAGCGGCGGGGGCCTCGACGGCCTCAGCCTCGGCGGCGGGGGCCTCAGCGGCCGGAGCCTCGGCGGCGGCGGGGGCCTCCTCGGCCTTCTTCTCGCCCTCGATGAGGTCCTTCTCCCAGTCGGCCAGCGGCTGGTCGGCGCCCGGCTCGGCCTTGACGTCGCCCTTGGCGACACCGGCGCGGGACTTCAGACCCTCGGCCACGGCGTCGGCGATCACGCGGGTCAGCAGGGTGACGGAGCGGATCGCGTCGTCGTTGCCCGGGATCTTGTAGTCGACCTCGTCGGGGTCACAGTTGGTGTCGAGGATGGCGACGACCGGGATGTTGAGCTTCCGGGCCTCGCCGACCGCGATGTGCTCCTTCTTGGTGTCCACGATCCACACGGCGCTGGGAACGCGCTGCATGTCGCGGATACCGCCGAGGGTCTTCTCCAGCTTGTCGTGCTCGCGCTGGAGGACCAGGAGCTCCTTCTTGGTGAGGCCGGAACCGGCCACGTCCGAGAAGTCCAGCTCGCCGAGCTCCTTCAGGCGCTGCAGGCGCTTGTAGACGGTCGAGAAGTTGGTCAGCATGCCGCCGAGCCAGCGCTGGTTCACGTAGGGCATGCCCACGCGGGTGGCCTGCTCGGCGATGGCCTCCTGGGCCTGCTTCTTCGTGCCGACGAAGAGGACGCTGCCGCCGTGGGCAACGGTCTCCTTGATGAACTCGAAGGCGCGGTCGATGTAGTTCAGCGACTGCAGGAGGTCGATGATGTAGATGCCGTTGCGCTCCGTGATGATGAAGCGCTTCATCTTCGGGTTCCAACGGCGGGTCTGGTGACCGAAGTGGACGCCGCTCTCCAGCAGCTCCCGCATCGTGACGACGGCCATAGCCGTGCTCCTCAGGTGTTACGGCCCGGCGGTCGCGCAACGGACGGCGGGTTCGCGCGGTGGCGCTCCCCGCTCGCGCGGTGCGTCCGGCCGGGTCAGGCTCGGTTTGTCCGTGGCAGCCAGGTGACAGCCACGCCTGACGCCCCGAACGTGCCGAGCCGCTTGAACCCGCACGGTCCGGGGACCAGGCGGGCTCGGCGGACCGAGCGGCACTCGCACCTGGCGGGGGCAGCGGCCGGGCCGCGTCCGTCCACCGGTGGCGGGGCGTGCGAAGTCGACCCGGCGGACCGGGTCGCGTGTGAAGTGTACGGGAAGCGCCGCGGAGCGGGCGACTCCGCGACTGGCGGAGGCCCTGGACGGGCGGGTCCGCGCTGGCGGGAGCTGGGCGGAGGCCGGGCCGAGGCGGGGCGGAGGCGGGGCGGCCGGGCCTTGGGAGTGCTGCTGCTGCGGTGCTTGTACACCGGATGGCGGCATCCGTACACCCGCTGGAGGGACGGGATCAGGCCACGAGGGCGGTTTGTCCACAGGAGTCCGGAAGTGGGTGGCGCCGGGGCGGCCGCGCAGCAAGCCTCGGGGCATGACCGCTCGCGCCGAATGCCCGGTTCCGCCCGCCATCGGTCCGGCCTGCTCGGGGCCGGGCCGGTTGAGCCTTGACCGATTGGGGCCGGGCCGGTTGGGGCCGGGCTCGTTTGGTGTGCTGCGGGGGCTGGTCGCCGTGCTGGCCGCGCTGGTGCTGCTGGTCTCGGGCAGTGCGGGGCGGGGCGCCGCTCTCAGCGGGGGCGGCGGAGGTGATGGCGGGGGCGGCGAGAGCGGCCGGACCGGTTCGGGCGGTGCGCGGGCCTGGCCGGTGGGCGGGCCCGGCGGGGTGCTCCGGCGGTTCGAGCCACCGGCCACGCCATGGGCCGCCGGACACCGGGGAGTGGACCTCGCCGCCGCGCCCGGGGCGGAGGTGCGGGCGGCTGCCGCCGGGGTGGTCACGTTCTCCGGGCTGGTGGCGGGGCGCCCGGTGGTGACCGTCACCCACCCCGGCTCGGGGTCACCCCCCTTGCGGACCACCTACCTGCCCATCGCCGGCACCGCCCCGGTCGGCACCGAGGTACCCGCCGGACAGGTGATCGGACGGCTCGCCCCCGACGGACGGCACTGCCCAGCGCGGGACTGCCTGCACTGGGGGCTGCTGCGCGGCGGGCGCTACCTCGACCCGCTGGCCCTGTTCGGCGCGGGAGCGGCGCGGCTGCTGCCGCTGGGCGGCGCCGGGCGCACCTGATGAATTCAGATGAACCGAACGAACCAAACGAACCGGGCCGGACGGCGGCTCAGGCCCGGTCGAGGCCGTGCAGGGCCATGGCCACGGCGGCGTCCGCGATCAGTTCGGGGCGCTCGGCCGCGCACCCGACACGCTCCCCCGCGGCCACTTGCTCGGCCCGGCGCACGGCCGCCTCCACGACTCCTTGGAGCAACGCCGCAGCGAGCCGGGGCTGCGCGTGACCGAGATCCTCCAGGGCCCGGACGACCAGGCCGACCAGCTTGCCGTGCGCCGCCCGGATGCGCTCGCGCGCGGCCTCGTCGAGTTCGAGCGCGGAGATCGCCACCACCGCCCGGTGGCGCGGGTCTGCGGCCAACGCCAGCTGGCCACGGACATACGCCTCGATCCGGTCGGCCGCGCTGTCGCAGCTCTCCATCCCGGCCTCGATCTCGGCCGCCCAGAGCGGGAAGTCCACCTCGCAGAGCGCCTCGACCACGGCGGCCCGGGAGCGGAAGTACTCGTAGACCGAGGAGCGCGCCAGGGAGGTGCGCGCAGCGAGCGCAGGGAAGGTCAGCGCCTCCATGCCGCCCTCCGTGAGCAGGGTGCGGGCAGCGTCAAGGAGGGCTGCACGCTGCAGCTGGCGATGCTCGGCCACCGTGGCCGCTCGGATCTTCGGCACGCTCCCACTGTACGGAGCCCTACCTGCGGCCGGTACGGCGCCGCGCATTTGAGCGGGGAGCGAGAGCGCGCAGGCGTGCGGCGAGGCGTGCGAGCGGGCGCGCAACCCGGGGATCCGGCCCGGAGTAACGGCCCAGGGTTACAGCCGGGCCGGTACGGCCGGGCAGGTACGGCCCGAGGATGCGGCCGGGCAGGCGCGGACCGGCAACGTGGCCGGGGTCGCGACCCGGAGGTCGGCCGGAACGGGACGGTCCCGGCCCGCGCTACCGGATGTCCGACAGCTTGGCGCGCAGCTGGAGGACGGACTTGGTGTGGATCTGGCTCACCCGGCTCTCCGTCACCCCCAGCACCTGGCCGATCTCGGCGAGGGTGAGGCCCTCGTAGTAGTAGAGCGTCACCACGGTCTTCTCCCGCTCGGGGAGGGTGTTGACCGCCTGGGCCAGCAGCCTGCGCAGCTCGCGGTCCTCGGCCACCTCGACCGGGTTGTCGGCACCGTGGTCCACCAGGGTGTCCATCAGGCTCAGCCGGTCGCCGCCCTCCCCCACCGGGTGCAGCAGTTCGTCCAGGGCCACCACGTTGGCCAGGGACAGCTGGCTGAAGATCGCGTGCAGATCCTCGATCGCGATGCCCATCTCGGCCGCGACCTCGGGATCGTGCGGCGTACGGCGCAGCCGGGCCTCCAGCGTCGCGTACGTCCGCTCGACGGCCTTCGCCTTCTGCCGCACCGAGCGCGGGATCCAGTCCAGGGCACGCAGTTCGTCGATGATCGCACCGCGGATCCGGCTGATCGCGTAGGTCTCGAACTTGATGGCGCGGTCGATGTCGAACTTCTCGATCGCATCGATCAGCCCGAAGACCCCCGAGGAGACGAAGTCGGCCTGCTCGACGTTGGAGGGCAGGCCGACCCCGACCCGCCCCGCCACGTACTTGACGAGCGGCGAGTAGTGCAGGATCAGCTGCTCGCGCAGCCGCTGGTCGCCGGTCTCCTTGTAGGAGCGCCAGAGCTCTTCGAGCGCGGTGCGCCCCTGGGCTCCGGGGCCTGGACCGCCCGGCCCCGGTCCCTGCTCCGGGCCGGGCGGGGGGGTGCCGTCCGGCGGCAGGGCACCGGCAGCGATCGGGCGGGCTGCGCCGTCGCCGGTGGCAGCGCCGACCGCGTCGGCGGGCTGGCCCGGCACCGCCGTCGGCCGGCCGCCCTGGCGCGACAGGCCCCCCATTGTCCCCGTCGCCTTGGGCGGGAACTCAGTCACGGGGCGCCGCTCGGTCCGCGGCCCTCCCGAGGACCGGGCGCCACCGGTCACTCTGTGTCCGGGAATGTGTGTGGGCATGCGTTGGTCTGCGCCGTTCTGCCGAGTCATGTGCTGATAGGGAAGGCATGTGGAGCGTAGCGTGACCGACTCGCTGCAATGCGCTACCGCCACTCGGTCGTCCCCCGATCCGGTGGCGTTCACGTCACCGGATCCGGGCACGCGAACGGACGAACCGGATCAGCAGGTCAACCGGGCGATCCCGACACTCCCTCCCCACGACCCCTCCCCACGACACGGATGTGCGCTTCGTCCCGACCGTCACCTCCTCCGCACCAGGCGCCAGTGCGCGCCGTGCCGCTCGACGTAACCGAGCGAGCCCAACTCGTAGAGCCGCTGCAGCACTTCGTCCGGCGGGAGTCCGGACTGCCGGGCCAACCGCTCGATCGGCGCGCCCTCCGCCGTCGCCGGGACGGCCTCCAGCACCCGGGCCACCGCCGGCTCCAGCAGATCCCGGGGCAGGACCGGGCCGCTGCGCTGCGGCGCCAGGTCGTCCCCGATCGCCCCGATCAGTTCGGCGATCTCGGCGGAGTCGGTGACCAGCGTGGCGCCGCCGCTGCGGATCAGGGCGTGCACCCCGGCCGAGAGTTCCGAGGTCACCGGGCCGGCGACGCCCATGGTGTGGCGGTTGAGGTCCCGCGCCCGTCTGGCCGTGCTCAGCGCGCCGCTGCGCATCGCCGCCTCGACCACCACCGTGCCCCGGGTGAGCGCCGCGATGACCCGGTTGCGGAGCACGAAGCGGAAGCGGTTCGGGTGTTCCCCGGGTGGGAGTTCACTGACCAGCAGTCCCTGGGCACCGATCCACCGGATCAGTTCGGCGTTCCCTTTCGGGTAGGCCACGTCGACCCCACAGGCGAGCACCGCGATCGTCATCCCGCCGACGGAGAGCGCCCCTCGGTGGGCGGCCGCGTCGATCCCGTAGGCGGCTCCGGACACCACGACCCAACCTCGCTCGGCCAGTTGGGCCGACAGCTCCCCCGCGACGTGGGCGCCGTAGGCCGTGCAGGCTCGGGAGCCAACCATCGCCACCGAGCGGAGCGCGAGCAGCCGCAGCGAACCCGTGCCGGTCGTCCAGAGCCCGATCGGGCGCCCGTCGCCCAGATCGTCCAGTTGGCTGGGCCATTCCGTGTCCCCCGGAATGATGAAGCGTCCACCGACGGCTCGTACCCGTTCCAGGTCCTCGGCCGGGTCCAGACCGGGGAGTCTCGCCTGGTAGCCGGCCAACCGGGGCCCGTCCAGCCCGGGGTGTGCGGGCACCGTCCCGTCACGGATCGCCCGGACGGCGTCGACTGCGGAGAGCTGACCGAGCCACCGGCCGACCACCGCGTCCCCGGGCTCGCTCAGCCGGCTGAGCACGGCGCGGGCGAGGCGCTCCGGATCGGGACCGGACTCGGACTCTGCCCGGCCGGGCGGCTGAAGGTGCATCATCATCGGGTTCATGCCTCACCGCCCTCGTCCGCCCGATGCTGGTCGCGCTTCCCGGACCGCTTGGCGGAGCCGGACCGGGTGGATCGGCCAAGGGCATCGGGGCGGTCCGGCGGACCAGGACTCTCCGGGTCAGGGCTCTCCGGGTCGGGACAATCGGGCTTCTCGAACCGGCCCGACCGGCTCTGCCCTTCGGGCGGCTCGTCGACCGGGCCGACGCGCTGGGCCGGGATGCCACCGAGTCGGCCGTAGACCCGCTCGGCCAGCGGCAGCCCCTGCTCGACGCCGGTGCGCAGGACCAGTGCGGTGCGGACGTCCCGCTGGTCCGGCCGGTCGCGACCGGCGAGGTCGGCGACCGTCCAGGCGACCCGGAGCACCCGGTCCAGGCCCCGGGCGGTCAGCAGCCCGCGCTCCAACTGGCGGGCGACATCGTTCAGTGCGCCGGGGGCGAGCTGCCAGCGGGTCCGCAGCTCGTGGCCCGGGACTTCCGCGTTGGTCCGCCACGGGGTGGTCGCCAGCCGGGCCGCTGCCCGTTCCCGCGCGGCCAGCACCCGGGCCGCGACGGTCTCGGTGCTCTCCGCCGTGGTGTCCCGCTCCATGAGTTCGATCCTCGTCACCGGGGCGACCTGGACCTGGAGGTCGACCCGGTCCAGCAGCGGCCCGGAGAGCCGCCCCTGGTAACGACTGACCATCGCAGGGCTGCACTCGCACCCCTCACCCCGTCGTGAATGGCGGCCGCACGGGCAGGGGTTGGCGGCCAGGCAGAGCAGGAACCTGGCCGGAAGCCGGAGCGAGCCGGCCGAGCGGGCGATCACCACCTCGCCCGACTCCAGCGGCTGGCGCAGCGAGTCGAGCACCCGGACCGGAAACTCCGGCGCCTCGTCCAGGAACAGCACGCCCCGGTGGGCCAGCGAGACCGCCCCCGGTCTCGGCAGGCCACTGCCGCCGCCGACGATCGCCGGCATCGTCGTGGAGTGGTGCGGGGCGCAGTACGGCGCCGTGTCGATGAGCGGGCGCCCGACCGGGAGCAGCCCGGCCACCGAGTGCACGGCGGTGACCTCCAGAGCCTCCTTCTGGGTCAGTGGCGGGAGCAGCGAGGGCAGCCGCTCCGCCAGCATCGTCTTGCCCGCGCCCGGTGGGCCCTTGAGGTACAGGTGGTGACCGCCGGCAGCGGCGATCTCCAGGGCGCGCCGGGCCTCGTACTGTCCGGCCACGTCGGCCAGATCGAGGCGCGCCGCCTTGTCGTCGACCAGCCCTCGGACGCCGGCGCTGGGCAGCATCAGGCCGGCCATCAGCGGATCCGGCCGGCCGGCGATCGGGTCGGGCGGCTCCTCCGGCGCGGACGCGCCGGTCAGGACGGCGACCAGCTGCCGCAGGCTGCGGACGCCGATCACGGTCACGCCAGGGACGAGCGAGGCCTCGGGCGCGGTCTGCTCCGCGACCACGACCCGCTGGTATCCCGCGTCGGCCGCGGCCAGCACCGACGGCAGCACCCCGCGGACCGGCCGCACCCGGCCGTCCAGACCCAGTTCGCCGATGATCAGCAGCTCGGCGATGGAGGAGGGGTCGAGCCGTTCGGCCGCGGCCAGGACGGCGCAGGCCACCGCGAGGTCGAAGCCACTGCCGCTCTTGGGCACCGAGGCCGGGCTGAGCCCGACGGTCAGCTTGCGCTGCGGCCAGGCCTCACCGCTGTTGACCACGGCCGCGCGCACCCGGTCGCGGGCCTCGGACAGCGCCTTGTCGGGCAGGCCGACCAGGGCGAACGCGGCCACCCCTGGCTCCAGATCGGCCTGGACCTCGACGATCACTCCGTCGACGCCGACCAGCGCGACGGAACAGGTACGGGCGAAGGCCATCTCAGACCACCCCCCGCAGGTGGTCGACCAGGGCCGCACCCCGGGCCCGGTTGACCACGGCCACCAGGTCGATCCGCACGCCCCCGGGCGGAGCGGGCGGCCAGTGCGGGTCCGTGGGCCCGGGGTCGTACCCGGGACCGGCCAGCCGTGCGAAGTGGCCGGGCCAGCGCTCGGCCATCCAGCGCTCCGCCAGGCGTTGCAACCGGGCGGCCTTGGCCTGGCCGATGGCCTCGCTGGGTTGTTGGAAGCCCCGCTCGGAGCGGGTCTTCACCTCGCAGACCGCCACGGTGTCGCCGTCGAGGGCGACGATGTCCAACTCGCCCTCGACACAGCGCCAGTTGCGGTCCAGGATGCGGAGCCCGGCCTCCGTGAGACGGCGGGCGGCGACCCGCTCGCCGTAGCGGCCGAGCCCGTTGTTGGTACTGCGACCGCCGGTACTGCGACCCGGGCCCGGCCCGGTGCCGTCCCTCGTGCCGTCCCGCACGGCTCCGGCCGCTGTGGCCGCTGCGGCCTGGTCCAGTACGGCCGCACCCGGTACGGCCTGGTCCTGCGTGATCGTGTTCTGCACGGTGACCACCTCCGACGTGGAGGTTGCACCGTCGCGCACGGCGAGGCCGGGAATTTCCGTTTCCCTGTGGATAACTCGGGCCTGTGGATAACTTTTGTCACCCGCAGGAGTGAGACGCCCCGATCGCGCGAAATTCCGCTGGACAACGCGGGTCCGAGCGGTCCAACGTCAGTTCCCGAAGCCGGACTCGTCCGAGGGCAGCTCCAGATCGCTCTTCGCGAGTTCCTCGATGTTCACGTCCTTGAAGGTCAGCACCCGGACCTTACGGACGAACCGGGCCGGCCGGTACATGTCCCAGACCCACGCATCCGCCATCGACACCTCGAAGAAGACCTCGCCCTGCACCGAGTGCACCTGCAACTCGTAGTCATTGGTGAGGTAGAACCGTCGCTCGGTCTCGATCACGTACTTGAACAGGCCGACGACGTCCCGGTACTCCCGGTAGAGCTTGAGCTCCATCTCGGTCTCGTACTTCTCGAGATCTTCGGCACTCATCCAGGCGTCCCCTCAACTTGTCACGTCCACCCATTGTGGACCACCGCACCCACGCTCAGAGCCGTACCGGGGCGACCGGCGGGCCCTCGGCCAGCAGTCGCTCCAGGAAGTCCGCCAATCCGACCGGGTAGACCGTCTCGGCGGTCCCCCTCAGCTCCTCGACCGTCCACCAGCGCGCCGCGAGCAGTTGGGCGTGTTCCTCCTCGCCCATCCCCGAGTGGTCGAGACCCGTCTCCGTGGTCCGGGCCAGATGGAACCACTGATCCTGCTCGTAACGCCGTCCCTGAAAGGAGAACGACACCGTGCCGTACGCCACCAAGGGCCCCAGGTCCACACCCCGCAGGCCGGTCTCCTCCGCGAGTTCCCGCGCGGCGGCCTCCCGCACGTCCTCCCCGGGCTCCAAGCCGCCGCCGGGCGTGAACCACCACGCCTCCCCCGGCGTCGCCGGGTCGGAGCCCAGGAAGAGAAGGATGCGGTCCTGCCCGTCCAGCAGCAGGATCCGCGCCGCCCTGCGCCGTTGTGCCGTCATGGCAGCGCTCCACGCTCCTTCCGTTCGCGTCGGTGGCGCTACCGATCCTGCCACCCGGCGCCGCCGTCCGGGGCGATGTTCGGCAGAGCGGCCCGGGCCGCGACGACCGCGATCAGGAGCTGCGCCCCCGGCTGAGCCGGCGGGCCAGGCCCGCCACCCCGCCCACCGCCGAAGTCACGAGGATCAGCGCCGCGCCCGCAACGGTCGCGAAGGCAGCCGGTTGCAGCGGCCCGGGCGGACCGGCCTTCGGTCCGGGAAGCCCGTCGAAGGCCGCGGTCCGGCCGAGGTCGCCCGTCCTGCCGAACGGCATCAGGGTGGCCTCGACCCTGGCCTCCACCGCGCCGGCCGGGACGGTCCCGCCGTCGACCTCCAGGTGGGTGCGGGAGTCGAGCGAGCCCAGCCGGTTGTCGCCGAGCAGGAACAGCCGCCCCGGCGGCACCGTGACGCTGAACGAGGAGCCTTGCGGGCCCTGCGCCGCGAGGTACGGCTCCTCCACCACCTGTCCGTCGACCGTCAGCCGGTGGTCGTTGCCGGTGGCCGCGACGGTGTCCCCGCCGACCGCGACCACGCGCTTGACCATGAGCTCGCCACCCCAGTCCTGGTCCCGGAAGACCACCACGTCCCCCCGGCCGACGGCCCCGCCGCCGATCTTCCGGGCGAGCACGGTGTCCCCGATCCGAAGCGTGGGGGACATCGAGGCGGTCGGGATGCTGTACGGCCGGTAGTCGATCGCGATCAAGGCGAAGCCGCCGATCATCAGCACCAGCCCGAGCGCGAGCGCGACGCCCTGCAGCACCGCCGCGGGCCGGCGGCCCGGACGGGCGGGCGAAGCCGGGTGGTCGGCCGTCTGCTCAACGACACCGCTCATCGAAACCGTCCACCTCTGGCCGACCGGAGAACACCAATGGCACGCCGGGGGCACCGGCAGAAAAGCCGACGGGCCGTGGCACGTCCGAGCAGATTACTCGTCGGTACCACGGCCCGCGCAAGGGCTGAGGAGAACCCGGTGGAGCTCAGGAGTCCTTCCGGCCGTCCCTCCGCTCCCGCACCCGACGCACCAGCGGAAGCAGCGCGACCGCGCCCACCGCGCCAGCCACGGGAGGCGCCAGAGGCGCGGCCGCCGCCAGGCCCTTCTGGTCGAAGGTGTTCGGCACCGAGAGCGTCGACCAGTGACCGACCGGCCAGGCCACGACGAAGGCCCGCCCGATCACGTTGCCCACCGGAACGGTGCCGCCACCCGGCTGGTCCATGTGGAAGCGGGAGTCCAGCGAGTCCGCGCGGTGGTCGCCCATCACCCAGATCCGGCCGTTGGGCACCTTCACCGGGTCGAACGGGTGGTCACCGCAGGGGGTGTTGCCCTGGTAGACGTACGGCTCGTTGAGCGCGACGCCGTTGACCTTCACCGGCCCGGTGCCCTGGCACTCGACGGTGTCCCCGCCGACCGCGATGACCCGCTTGATGAGGTCCTTCTCATTGGCCGACGGCATCAGACCGACGAAGCTGAGCACGTCCTGGACGCCCCGGACGAAGGAGTTGCTGCTCTGCGGGGTCGGCTCGTCGTTCAGCCAGCCACCCGGGTCGTGGAACACCACGACCTCACCGCGCTCGGGCTCCGCGCCGAACCAGGGGGTCAGCTTGTCCACCAGGACACGGTCACCGACCTGCAACGTGTTCTGCATCGACTCCGACGGAATGGAGAAGGCCTGGACGAAGAAGGTCTTGATCACTAGCGCCAGGACCAGCGCGATGCCGACCAGGATCGGCAGTTCCTTCCAGAAGGAACGCTGCTTGCGCTGCTTGCCGGGGGCCTGCGACTCCGACTGGTCCGCCGACTCGGCGTCGGGCCGGTGGGACTCCGAAGAGCCCCCGGTGGGGCCCTCCGTCCCGTCGCCATGTTCGTCGGCGGTCTGGGCCGCCGCGTCCTCGACCGAGGCCGAGGACGCACCGGACTCAGCGGACCGGGCCGCTCGACCGCCAGAGCCCTCGGGCTCGCCGGCACCTGAGCGGGCGCCGATCACCACATCCCCCACAACGTCTCCTCCCTGCTGTGCGGACGCCCGAGCGCCCGCGCTCACAGTGCCGCACAGCGGGCACCACGCTCACCACGACCATGGACGCTTCGGGACTGCCCATCACGGGCTCCCCTGACACCAGCACAGCCTCGACGCACGACCGGGACCTCCCGGCCGCACCTGCACTTCTCTATCACTCCAAGGCATCCGGCTCGCGGTCCCACGCGCGCGGCCCGGCCGCGAGACGCCCGGCCCGGCTCACTCGGGCGGCCGCCCTGACCGGCGAACGACGGCCGGAAAGATGCCCAACACACCCATAACGAGCGGAGGTTCCACCGGAACCGGCCCAACGCCCACGGATTCCGGCGCAGTTCCGCGCGCCTGCGGAGCCCGCGCCAACGAGGAGAGTGAACTCGGCACGTCAAGTTGATGGAGGCGGTCCAGCGGCCAGGCGTTCATGAAGGCCCGGCCGACCACACCGCTCAGCGGGATGGTCCCCTGCCCCGGGTTCCCCATGTGGAAGCGGGAGTCGGCGGACACGTCCCGGTGGTCGCCCATGACCCAGAGCCGACCCTGCGGCACCTGCACCTTGAAGGGCTGCCGGGACGGCGGGTTGGCGGGCGCGAGGTACGGCTCGTCCACCGGCGTGCCGTTGACGCTCAACCGCCCCTGCGCGTCGCAGCACTCCACGGTGTCCCCGCCGACGCCGATGACCCGTTTGATCAAGTCCTGCTCGCTGTCCGACGGCAGCAGCCCGACGAAGGTGAGGACCTGCTTGGCCGCCCCCAGCACCGGACCGTCGTCGGACGGCTTGTGGTCGCTCTCCAGCCAGCCGCCCGGATCCTTGAACACCACCACGTCGCCGCGCTGCGGCTCGCTGCCGAACCAGGGGGTCAGCTTGTCCACCAGCACCCGGTCCCCCACCTGGATGGTCTGCTCCATCGAGCCGGAGGGGATCACGAACACCTGGAGCAGGAAGGTCTTCATCACCAGCGCGACCAGCAGCGCCACCACGATGATCAGCGGGAACTCCCGCAGCAGCGACCGCTTGCGCCGCCGGGCCGCGCGTCGGGCGCTGCGGCGGCGATCGGCCCGGCCCCGGACGGGCAGCACCACGGCCGGGCCCGCACCCCCGGGGGAGGCGCCTCCTGGCCCGGCACCGTCAGATCCGGCACTCACGGATCCGGCACTCGCCGATCCGGCATCCGCGGGTCCGGCACCTGCTGATCCGGCGCCGACCGGTCCGCCGGCATCCGGCTCCGGGCCCGGGCGGTCCGCCAGCCGGTCCCTGCCTCTGCTACCCCTGCTCCCCATGACCGCCCGTTCCCGCAGTCGCGGCGAAGGCCGCGGGCCGGTCAAGGCCGGTCAAGCGCGAGAACGGGTAGACCACCCAGTCCGCCCGGCCGATCACCCTGCTCTCGGGCACGAAGCCGCCGCCGGGCTCGCCGAGGTGGTCGCGCGAGTCACGGGAGGCGCTGCGGTGGTCCCCCATCACCCAGAGCTTGCCGGTCGGCACCACCACGTCGAAGGCCACGCTCGACGGCTGGTCCCCCGGGGCCAGGTAGGAGGACTCGTCGATCGGCACCCCGTTGACGGTGATCGGCCTGCCCGGGCCGGTGCTGGTCACCCGGTCCCCGCCGACGCCGATCACCCGTTTGACGTAGACCGTGTTCCCGGCCGGGGCCAGCCCGAGGTCCCGGCCGAGCGAGCTCAGCCCGTCCCGGAAGCCGGTCGGCCCGCCCGACTCCGGAAGGAAGGAGCCCGTCCCGTCGAAGACCACGACGTCGCCCCGCTGGGGGTGGCCGCCGAAGGCGTAGGCGAGCTGGTTCGCGATCAGCCGGTCGCCCGGCCGCAGGGTCTCCTCCATCGATCCGGACGGCACCGAGAACGGGCGCACGACGAAGGCGTTCACCAGCAGCAGGGCCAGCAGGCAGATCCCCACGAGCAGCAACAGGTCCCGCGAGCGCGAGTGGCCCGGCTCCTCATCCCCCGGTGCGCTCTCATCCCCCCGTGCGTTCTCACCCTCTGGCGCGCTCTCGTCCTCGGACGCGACCTCGCCCTCCGGCGCACCCCCGGCGTCCGCCCGCGGATCCCCACCGGGGCCGGATCCCTCCCCACCGGGCCCCGGGACGACCCCGGAAACGACCGCGGACCGCGACAGCGAGTCCGCACCGGTGGGTGCGGGACTGCCGTCGCGGTCCGCGGGTGGTTCGTGCGTGCTCATCGGGGGCTGAGCTTACCGTGCGGTGGCCCGGCCCCTCGGAGCGATCCGATCCCCCGACGAGGCCGGGGGACGGTGGATCAGCGGTCGCGCTTCTCCTTGATCTTCGCGGCCTTGCCGCGGAGGTCACGCAGGTAGTACAGCTTGGCGCGGCGAACCGCACCGCGGGTCACGACCTCGATCTTCTCGACGACCGGGGTGTGCACCGGGAAGGTGCGCTCCACGCCGACGTTGAAGCTGACCTTGCGAACGGTGAAGGTCTCACCGACGCCGGCGCCGTGGCGGCGGATGACGACGCCCTGGAAGACCTGGACACGGGAGCGGTTGCCCTCGATGACCCGGACGTGGACCTTCAGGGTGTCACCGGCGCGGAAGGCCGGAATGTCGCTACGCAGCGAGGCCGCGTCGACAGCAGCGAGCTTGTTGCTCATGTTGCTCTCCATCGCAGGCGCCACGGGCCGCCCACGGAAGTTCGTCACAATGGGGTTTGCTGCGGGCCGCATCGGCTGACGGCGATCCCCCCGTGGCGAGGGCGCCGGTCCACGTGGCCCCTACGAAGGGGGCCCAGCGACAGACAACAGCGGCCTATTCTTCCACACCAACGGCCACGGACCGAAATCGGCCGAGCTCCTCGTCCCAGGCCAGGCCGAGGATGCTGAGCGCCTCCCGGTCCTTCTTGTCGAAGGCGCCGTAGCGCCAGCGCTCGACCAGGTCGGTGCGGTTCGCCAGGGTCCGGGCGAAGGCCTGTTCCCGCCGCCAGCGGGCGATCCGGCCGTGGTTTCCGCTGAGCAGCACGTCCGGCACGGTCCGGCCGCGCCACTCGGCGGGCTTGGTGTAGACCGGGCCCTCCAGCAGGTCGGCCATCGCGCCGGGCGCGAAGGAGTCGTCCCGGTGGGACTCGGCGTTGCCGAGCACCCCGGGCAGCAGCCGGGCGATCGCCTCGACCATCACCAGCACGGCGACCTCGCCGCCGGCCAGCACGTAGTCGCCGATCGAGGCCTCGACCACCGGCATCCGGGTGGCCGCCTCCTCGATGACCCGCCGGTCGATGCCCTCGTACCGGGCGGGGGTGAACGCCAGCCAGGGGCGGCTCGCCAGCTCCTGGGCGAGTTCCTGCGTGAACGGCCGCCCGCTGGGGGTGGGCACGACGAGCGTCGGCAGCTGGCCCTCGGGCCCGCCGGCGACCACCGCGTCCAGCGCCTCGCCCCACGGCTCGGGCTTCATCACCATGCCGGGGCCGCCGCCGTACGGGCTGTCGTCCACCGTCCGGTGCACGTCGTGGGTCCACTCGCGCAGGTCGTGGACGTGCACGTCCAGCTGGCCGCGGGAGCGGGCTTTGCCGACCAGCGAGATGTTCAGCGGTTCCAGGTACTCGGGGAAGATCGAGACGACGTCGATCCGCATCCCGTTCTGGACCTGCGCGACGCCCTCCTCCACCGTCACTTCGCCCCCTCCGCGCCCTTGGCACCGGCCGCGCCCTCGGCGCCGTCGACAACCTCGACAACCTCGGCGCCCTCGGCGCCCTCGGCGCTCTCGGTGTCCTCGGCCTCCTCGCCCTCGGCGGAAGCGCCACGGGCGACCTCGGCCTGCTCGGGTTCGATCAGGCCGACCGGCGGGGTGATCACGGCGCGCTGGTTCTCCAGGTCGATGGTCGGCACGATCTGGCGGACGAAGGGCACCAGCACCTCCGTCCCGTCGGCCTTCTCCACCGTGAGCAGGTCCTGGTACGGCAGGTGGACGACCTCGGTCAGCTCACCGACGAGGGTGCCGTCGAGCAGCACCACGTCCAGGCCGATCAGCTGGTGGTCGTAGTACTCCTCCGGGTCCTCGGGGCTCTCCTCCGGGTCGACCTCGGAGATGAGCAGCGTGCCCCGCAGCGCCTCCGCCGCGTTGCGGTCCTTGACGCCGGCGAAGCGCAGCAGCAGCCGGCCGCTGTGCACCTTGCCGGACTCGATGGTCAGCGGTCCCACCGACGCGGGGTCGGTGAACAGGACGGCACCGGGGCCGAGCCGGAGCTCCGGCTCGTCGGTGCGGACCTCGACGCTGACGTCCCCCCTGATGCCGTGGGCGCGGCCGATCTTGCCGACGACGAGCTGCACGGTGATCGTTCTCCTGGAGTTCCTAGAGCGGGACGGAATGCGGAAAGCGCGAGAAACGCGAAAAGGCCGACCGGGACGACATGCGTCCCGGTCGGCCTCACAAGCCCTGACGGCTGAACGAGCAGCTGTGTCAGCGAATGTTGTCCACGTCGACCAGGTCGACCCGGACGTTGTGACCGCCGAGGGCGCCGACGACGGTGCGCAGTGCGCGCGCCGTACGGCCACCCCGGCCGATCACCTTGCCGAGGTCATCGGGGTGCACTCGCACCTCGATGGTGTTGCCCCGACGCAGGTTGCGCGAGCGCACCTGCACGTCGTCGGGGTGCTCGACGATGCCCTTCACCAAGTGGTCGAGGGCGTCCTCGATCACGCTCAGGCCTCGGCGGCGGCGTCGGCCTCAGCCTCGACCTTGTCCGACTTCTTGGCCTTCGGGGTGATGGCAACACCGGTGGTGGCGTCCTCGAAGCCGGCGACGGCCTTCGCGAACAGGTGCGAGAAGTCCTCGACCTTGGGCTCGGCAACCAGCAGCGGCGCCGGGGCCGGGAGGCCCTTGAACTTCTGCCAGTCGCCGGTCAGCTTGAGGATGGCGAGCACCGGCTCGGTCGGCTGGGCGCCGACGGACAGCCAGTACTGGGCGCGGTCGGTGTCGACCTCGATCTTCGAGGGGTTGTAGGTCGGCTGGTAGATGCCGATCTCCTCGATCGCGCGGCCGTCACGCTTGGTGCGCGAGTCGGCGACGACGATGCGGTAGTGCGGGGAGCGAATCTTGCCGAGACGCTTGAGCTTGATCTTGACTGCCACGGGAGTGGATTCTCCTGGTGTTGACGTGGGTGAGCGGCCGCGCCGTCGCGTGGGGTTGCGCCGTGGGCCGTTCAAGGGACACGCCAGCCGTAGGAGAGAGGGGTCCTGCTCGGCTGCCGAGTACTCAGCTGTCCATTCTGCCATACCGGCGCGAACCGCCTTCGCTCGGCCATCCGCGGGACGCATCCCGGCTGCATCTCAGCCGTACCCGGCGCCGCGCGCCCGGCCGTCCGCGGGCCGCGCGAGACCCTCCGGAGGCCGCCCCCGACTGCCTCCGCAGGCCCGTTCACAAGGCGCGACCGGGAGCCCTCGCTCCCGGTCCGCCCACGAACTCACCGATGTACCGCTCGCTCCGGCCGGATCCGCTGCCCGCACAGCCGTCCGCCGGCCTTCCCCGTCTTCTGGTGTTCCGGCCTAACCGATCTCCTGGCCTGACCGATCTCCCGGTCTAACCGATGTCCGGGTCCAACCGATCTCCCGGTCCAACGGTCTTCCGGTTCAGCGATCTCCCGGTCCAGCAGTCCTCCGCCGCACCGGTCGCCCGGCAGGACGGTCTTCCGCCACCCCGGTCATCCGACGCGCCGGTCGTCCGATCCGACGACCGCCCGGCCCTCCGGTGTCCCGGTGGACCGATCGGTCACGAGATCTTGAACGGCTGCTGGCACGCGCCGCAGACGATGGACGCCTGGGCGAGCACCGACGGCACGACCCGGACGTTCCGTCCGCAGCCGCACACCGCCTTGACCCGGACGCCGCCCCCGGAGGAACCGTGCCGGGCGGCCGGGCCGCGGAAGGCCCGCGTCGTACCGTCGCCGGCCACCGCCTCCTGGTGCGCGCCGAGGGCGCGGTCCAGTCGCTCGATGGTCTCCGCGTACCGCTCCTGGGTCTCCTTGAGCATGGTCACCTGGGAGAAGCCGCTGCTCGCGTGCGGTTCGACCGGGTGCGCCAGGCCGAGCTCGGAGGCGAGCAGCAGGAAGCGCCGGTTGTGGTAGCGGCCGGCTCGCGAGGTGTCCCGGATGTCCCGGGCCGCGGCCAGACCGTGGGCAGCCTCGTGGAGGAGCCGCTCGAAACCGAGCCGGGTGCCACAGGCCGAGGAGGATTCGCCGATCAGGGCCTCGGGCGAGGCCAGGTCGGGGAGGTCCTGGTGGTGGGCCTGGATGTCACTCCAGGCGGCGGCCAGTTCGGCCGCGAGGACGAGGGGCTGTGTCGTGCTCACGCTAGACCAACGATGGAGTGCGAGCCGATGTTCCGCATGTTCTCGTTCTTCGGGAATTCCCAGGGAACTCCCAGGAATGCATGGTCGCGCGCGAATTGCGCGTTCCGGATCTGATGCAAGACCAACCCCCTGCCGGTTTCGGCCCGCCGCAGCTCGGCGGGCCTCGTGAATTCCGCCCGGGGGCGGGCTGTCGCCCCCTGGACGTACGGCCCGTGGGCCCGTCGAGTTGACAGGGCCACGGGCCGTACACCGTACCGCTATTGCGTTAATACCGGCAGTTGACCGGCCAGTAGGGATGTCCGCGGTCGGGGCGCCTCTCGGACAGTTACCGGATTCTTACTCATCCGCATTCCGGGCAAATGTCGCCACCAACGGTCATTACCTGCTGGTAACAGGCATCAGTACGCGCGGGCGACGATCGCGATATTGCCGTCCTGGTCGTCCGCCAGCGGCACCGAGCCGTCGGCCGCGACAATGCAGCGCACCGAAACGCCCTGCTCGGCGAGCTTGGCCTCGCCCTCCGGACCGAGGTCGGCCCAGGAGATCCGGCCCCAGCCGGTCGCGGCGGCCTCGGCGGCCTCCTCGATGGTCTTGACGTCGACGGTACGGGCCTCGCGGCGCTCGCGGGACTGGCGCAGCAGCAGCGCCTGGTCCTCCTCCAGGATGCCCGGGACCAGCGCGGCCAGGGAGTCGATGGAGACGGGCTCCTTGCCGCCGGGGATCCGGCGGGCCAGCATCGCGGTGCCGTTCTCGAGGTCGCGCGGGCCGACCTCGATGCGCAGCGGCACGCCCTTGAGCTCCCAGTCCACCGCGCGGCGGCCGAACGGGGTGTCGGTGCGGTCGTCAACGACCACCCGGACACCGGCGGCCTCCAGCGTGGCGCCGATCTCGCGCACCTTGGCGATGACCGCGTCGTCGCCCTTGATGGCGAGCACGACGGCCTGGACGGCGGCCAGTCGCGGGGGCACCCGCAGGCCGTTGTCGTCGCCGTGGGACATGATCAGGCCGCCGACCATGCGGGTCGAGACGCCCCAGGAGGTCTGCCAGACGTGCTCGCGCTCGGCGCCCTGGAGCTGGTAGGTCGTGTTGAACGCCTTGGCGAAGTTCTGGCCCAGCTCGTGGCTGGTGCCCATCTGCAGCGCCTTGCCGTCGCCCATCATGCCCTCCAGGGTGAGGGTGTTGATGGCGCCGGCGAACCGCTCCTTGGCGGTCTTGCGGCCGAGCACGACGTCGATGCCGAGCACGTTCGTCATGAAGTCGCCGTAGACCTGGGTGTGGATCATCGACGCGTACGCGCGGGCGTCCTCGTAGGTGGCGTGGGCGGTGTGGCCCTCCTGCCAGAGGAACTCGGTGGTGCGCAGGAAGACGCGCGGGCGCAGCTCCCAACGGACCACGTTGGCCCACTGGTTGATCAGCAGGGGCAGGTCGCGGTGGCTCTGCACCCACTTCGAGAAGTACTCGTTGATGATCGTCTCGGAGGTGGGCCGGACGACGACCGGCTCGTCGAGCTGCTTGCCGCCGCCGTGGGTGACCACCGCGAGCTCGGGGGCGAAGCCCTCGACGTGCTCGGCCTCCCTGGTCAGGTAGGACTGCGGGATGAACATCGGGAAGTAGGCGTTCTGCGCGCCGGCCTTCTTGATCCGCGCGTCCATCTCCTGCTGCATCCGCTCCCACAGGCCGTAGCCGTACGGTCGGATGACCATGGTGCCGCGCACCGGACCGTTGTCGGCCAGCTCGGCCTTGTTGATGAGGTCCTGGTACCAGCGCGGGAAGTCTTCCGCCTGAGGGGTGAGAACGGGTGCCTTAGCCATGGCCCGAATGGTACGGGGCGCGGCCCCCTGACTTCGAATCGATAACACGCCAGCGGCCGCCGGACGGACGACCACCGCACCCGCCGGACGGACGACCGCGCACCCGCCGGCAGCAGACGGCGGCACCCGCCGACCGCAGGGGGCGCACGACCGCGACACGCGCGCACCACCCTGCACCCCTCTGGACGCCGGGCCCGACCCGCTGTTCGCTGGAGTGGGGCGGGACTTTGGGGGAGCCGTAGCAGCACACCGAAGGACCGGATGGGAGGCCGCGATGGCTTCAGCTCGGACGACCGGCACGACCGTACGACCGACAGGCGCACGACCGCACCACCCGCAGCCCGGGGCGGCGCGGCCCGCGCGGGCGCGCGACTGGGCGGAGATCCAGGAGCGCATGCTGGTGCCGCTCTACGAGGCGGTCCACGACCGGCTGGAGGTCGGCCCGGCGACCAGCGTGCTGGGCCTGGGCTGCCGGTCCGGACTGGCGCTGCTGCTCGCCGCCGGGCGCGGTGCCCAGGTCACCGGCCAGGAGCCGCGGGACGAGCTGCGCGAGCTGGCCCGCGGCCGCCGGCTGCGGGTGTGCGCGGGGGCCCGGCCGACCGCGGCCGTCCCCCGCTCGGCCCATTCGCTGGTGACGGTCTTCGAGCAGTTGCCCGGTTGCGCCGAGCCGGGTCCGGTGGTCGTCGAGGCCGCCCGGCTGACCCTCCCGGGCGGGCATGTGGTGCTGGCCGCCTGGGGCCCTCCGGAGCGCTGCCAGAGCGCCCCGGTGCTGGACGTGGCGCGGCGGCGGGCGGGCCGGACCACCGCGCGCGACCCGTTCGAGCTGAGCACGCCCGGCACGCTGGAGGACCTGCTCGCCCCGGCCGGCCTGCGCCCGGCCGGCAGCGGGCGGGTGAGCTGCCCGTTCGCCTACGCGGACCTGGACAGCGCGGTGCGCGGCCTGCTCTCCACCGGCCTGTTCGAGGCGGCCGAGGAGTTCTCCGGCGCGTCGCTGGTCGCCAAGGAGCTGGAGGAGGCGCTGCAGCCGTACCTGCGCGCGGACGGCTCGGTCCGGATGGAGAACGTCTTCCGCTACCTGGTCGCCGAACGGCCCCGGTAGCGGCGGCCGACCGGCCCCGACGGCGCGGGGAACGGGCCCACGGCGACGCCCGGACGAGCCCCCGGCGGCACCGGGAACGAGACCCCCCGGCAGCAATCGGACGGGCCCGGGCGACAACAGATCCGACAGCGACGAAACCGGGGGCGCCCGCCCGCACGGCGAGCGCCCCCGGCCCGCCGGTTCACGCCTGGTCGAGCGACTTCCCGTCGGACCCGGAGCCCTTCCGCGGCACCCCGGCCGCCCGGTACGCCTGCTCCTCGTCCAGCGTCTCCGCCTCCAGCAGCGCCGCCGCCAGCGCGTCCAGCCGGGCCCGCTCCTCGGTCAGCAGCCGTACCGCGTGCTCGTAGCACTCGGCGACGATCCGCCGGGCCTCCTCGTCCACCGCGTCGAGGGTGGTCGGCGCGGCGGAGAGCCCGTAGGCGCCCTGCGGGTCGGCGGGCACCGCGGTCAACCGGCCGACCCGCTCGCTCATCCCCCACCGGCCGGCCATCCCGCGGGCGATGTTGGTGACCTGCTCCAGGTCGCTCTCCGCTCCGGTGGTGATCACCCCGTAGACCACCTGCTCGGCCGCCATCCCGCCGAGCGCGCCGATGATCCGGCCGCGCAGGTAGGGCTCGGTGTACGAGTAGCGGTCGTTCTCCGGAGTGGACAGGGTGACGCCGAGCGCCCGGCCGCGCGGCACGATGGTGATCTTGCGGACGGGGTCGGCGCCGGGCTGCAGCATGCCCAGCAGCGCGTGCCCGCTCTCGTGGTAGGCCGTGCGCTCGCGCTCCTCCTGCGGCATCACCAGCGGCCGGACGGCGCCGAGCTGGACCTTCTCCAGGGCGTCCGAGAGGTCCCGCTCGTTCACCGCGTCCTGCTTGCGCTTGACGGCCAGCAGGGCGGCCTCGTTGACCAGGTTGGCGAGTTCGGCGCCGGTCATCCCGGGGGTGACCTTGGCCAGCCGGGTGAGGTCGGCATCGCCGGCCAGCGGGACGGTCCGGGTGTGGATGCGCAGGATGGCGGCGCGGCCGTCCCGGTCGGGCGGGCTGACGGTGATCCGCCGGTCGAACCGGCCGGGGCGCAGCAGCGCCGGGTCGAGCACGTCCGCGCGGTTGGTCGCGGCGATCACGATGACGCCCTCGGAGCCGGTGAAGCCGTCCATCTCGGTGAGGATCTGGTTGAGCGTCTGCTCGCGCTCGTCGTGCCCGCCCATGCCGCCGCCCGCGCCGCGCTGGCGGCCGATGGTGTCGATCTCGTCGATGAAGATGATCGCCGGGGCGACCTTGCGGGCCTCGGCGAACAGTTCGCGGACCCGGCTGGCGCCGACGCCGACGATCATCTCGATGAACTCGGAGGCGGAGGCGGAGAAGAACGGCACGTCCGCCTCGCCGGCGACGGCCCGGGCGAGCAGGGTCTTGCCCGTCCCGGGCGGGCCGCTCAGCAGCACGCCGCGCGGCATCTTGGCGCCGAGCCTGCGGTACTGCTGCGGGTTCTTCAGGAAGTCGACCACCTCGGTGAGTTCGGCCTCGACCTCGTCGATGCCGGCCACGTCGGCGAAGGTGGTGCGCTTGCCCTGGTCGGCGGTGAGCGGCTTGGGCGGGGCCTTGCGGCCGAGCGCGCCGGCGCCCAGCCCGCCGGCCATCCGGCGGGCGAGCAGCACCCAGATCAGGATCAGCAGCACCATGGGGGCCAGCGAGATCAGCAGGTTGGCGAGGAAGCTGCGCTGCTGGACCACCGGGGAGGTGGCGGTGACCTCGACGCCCTGCTGCTGCAGCGTGGTCCACAGGTTGTCGTTGGCGAAGGACGGCCGCTGGGTGGCGAAGTCGGTGTAGTCGCCCTTGCCGCCGTCCGGCTTGGGCTGGGCGCTCTTGAGGGTGCCCTCGATCGCGTCGCCCTTGGAGTAGATCTTGGTGATGTTGCCCTTGTTCAGCTGGTTGTTGAACTCGGTGTAGGAGATCGTGGTGGCGCCGGCGTTGCCGAAGAAGGACAGCAGCAGGTCGGAGATCAGGAACACCACGAGCGCGGTGAGGGCGAGTCCCATCCAGCCGCCGGGCATCCGGCGGCGGGGCGGCGGCGGGGGCGGGGCGCCCTCGGAGCGCCAGGGCTGGTCGGGGGTCTGGCGCGGCGGCACGGGTTCGGTCACCCATCGGACGATACGGACGCGGGCTCGGGCGAGCCACCCGAAACGCCGCGCCGAGCACGCCCCTGACCAGCCGCGACGGGGCCCCGCCGGTGCCTGATCCCCGCCGCCCCGTCAGTGCCTGCGCCCTGAGCCCCGCCCGTGACTCAGAGGCCTCGGCGCCCCGCCTGTGGCTACGCCTCGGCGCCCGGCCACTCCTCGGCGGTCAGCGCGAACCGCTCGTGGTCCCGCCAGTCGCCCTGGAGGAACAGCATCCGGGGGGTGAAGCCCTCGTGCCGGAAGCCCAGCCGCTTGGCCATCGCGACCGACCGCTCGTTGTCCGGCTGCACGTTGATCTCCAGCCGGTGCAGGCCCAGCCCGCCGGCCGACTGCGGGGCGAAGCAGCGGTCCAGGACCAGCCGCAGCCCCTCCGTCATCCGCCCGGTGCCGGCGAACGGCAGGTACGCGTCGTAGCCCAGCGCGCCGTTGCAGAACCGGCCCATCACGATGTTGGCGACGTTCACCTTGCCGACCAGCCCGCCGGTGTCCCGGTCGACGATCAGAAAGGTACGCAGGCCCGGCCCCTGGCGGTCCAGCAGTTCGGCCAGGCCGTCCGGCTCGACCGGGTTCCACCGCCCGATGTGGTCGGCGGACCGTCGGACCGCCTCGGCGTACACGTCCTTGTCCTCGGCCCGCGGGGCCCTGATCGTCACTCGCACACCACCATCATCGGGCATGCGAGCGGCCCGCCGCCCGGAAGATCCCGGACGGCGGGCCGCTCGAACGACGGACCGGTCTACAGCAGGTCCTTGAACTCCTTGGGCAGCTCGAAGTCGGCCGGGCCCTTGCCCGCGCCGAGGCCGAACGCGCCGCCGCCGGCCGGGTCCTGGTCGCCGCCCGGGCCGAGCGCGCGGCGCTGGGCGGCCGCGGCCTCCTCCTGCGCCCGCTTGAGCGGGTTGCCGCTCTTGCGCTTGCCCTTGGCCTGCGGGGCCTTCTTGCCGGACTTCTTGGCGCCGCCGCCCATGCCCGGGATCCCCGGCATACCGGGCACGCCCTTGCCGGAGGCCATCGCGGACATCATCTTGCGGGCGTCGAAGAACCGCTCGACCAGGTTCTTCACCTCGCCGACCTGGACACCCGAGCCCTTGGCGATGCGGGCCCGGCGGGAGCCGTTGATCAGCTCCGGCTCGGCGCGCTCGGCCGGGGTCATCGACTTGATGATCGCGCCGACCCGGTTGACGTCCTTGTCGTCGATGTTGTTGATCTGGTCGCGGATCTGACCCATCCCGGGCAGCATCCCCAGCAGCTTGGAGATCGAGCCCATCTTCTGGACCTGCTCCAGCTGCGACAGGAAGTCGTCCAGAGTGAACGCCTTCGGACCGCCGCGCAGCTTGGCGGCGATCTTCTCGGCCTCCTCCTGCGAGAAGGTCTGCTCGGCCTTCTCGATCAGCGAGAGGACGTCACCCATGCCGAGGATGCGCGAGGCCATCCGGTCGGGGTGGAAGGCGTCGAAGTCGTCGACCTTCTCGCCGTTGGAGGCGAACATGATCTGCCGGCCGGTGACGTGCGCGACCGACAGGGCGGCACCGCCGCGGGCGTCGCCGTCGAGCTTGGAGAGCACGACACCGGTGAAGTCGACGCCGTCGAGGAAGGCCTGCGCGGTGGTGACCGCGTCCTGGCCGATCATCGCGTCGACGACGAACAGGACCTCGTCCGGGTTGACCGCGGCGCGGATGTCCGCGGCCTGCTGCATCAGCTCGGCGTCGATGCCCAGGCGTCCGGCGGTGTCGACGACGACGACGTCGTACTGCTTCTGCTTGGCGTACTCGATCGAGTCCTTGGCCACCTGCACCGGGTCGCCGACGCCGTTGCCCGGCTGCGGGCCGTAGAAGGCCACACCGGCGCGCTCGGCGACCACCTGGAGCTGGTTGACGGCGTTGGGCCGCTGGAGGTCGCAGGCGACCAGCAGCGGGGTGTGCTTCTGGCTCTTCAGCCAGTGGCCGAGCTTGCCCGCGAGGGTGGTCTTACCGGCACCCTGCAGACCGGCGAGCATGATCACCGTCGGGCCGCTCTTCGCGAACCGGACCCGGCGGGTCTCGCCGCCGAGGATCGCGATGAGCTCCTCGTTGACGATCTTGATGATCTGCTGCGCGGGGTTGAGCGCGCCCGAGACCTCGGCGCCGGCCGCCCGCTCCTTGACCTGCTTGATGAAGGCCCGCACGACCGGCAGCGCGACGTCCGCCTCCAGCAGCGCGATACGGATCTCGCGGGCGGTGGCCTCGATGTCCGCCTCGCTCAGGCGGCCCTTGCCCCGGAGGTTCTTGAACGTCGCTGCGAGGCGATCGGAAAGAGTGTCGAACACGTCGTCGCGGGTCCTCTGCGGCATCGGTATCGGTACGGTCGTCGCCCACCAGGGTATCCGGCCGCCCCGGGTATGGTCTCCACCCGGGTTGCCACGACCTCGGAACGGGCCTCGGAACAGGCCTTGGAACGGACCTCGGCAGGCGTCGGCGGACCCCGGCGGACCGACCCCCGGCGAGCCCCGAACGGCCGCGGCGAGACTCAGCCCAGCGCCGCCCGGACCGCCGCCGCCACCTCCCCCGCCCGCCCGGCGGCGAGCGGCCGACCCGCCCCGTCGGTCAGGTAGAAGGAGTCGACGGCCTCCGCGCCCAGCGTCGAGACGTGCGCCGTCCGCACCCGCACGCCCGCCCCGTCCAGCGCCCGGCCGATCCGGTGCAGCAGCCCCGGGGCGTCGTGCGCGCGGACCTCCAGGACGGTCGCGGTCGCCGAGGCCACCGCGGGCGCCACCGCGACCACCGGCGGCGGGGTGGGGATGCCCCGGCGGCGCGGGGCGGCGGCGTCCCGCTCGGCCAGCCGGCGCGCGACGTCCAGCGAGCCGTCCAGCGCCCGGCGCAGGTCGGCCCGCAGCCGGGCGGCCTCCGGCAGCTCGCCGAACTCGGCGGCCACCCGCCAGGACAGCAGCAGCACCGGGCCGGCGCCGATCGGGTCCAGCTCGCGCAGGCCGGCCGAGCGGACGGCCAGCCGGTGCAGCGCGAGCACCCCGGCGACGGTGCCGAGCAGTCCGGGCCGGTCCGGGACGGCCAGGGTCAGCTCGACGCCCATCGGCTCGGCGCCCGGGTCCGCCCCCTCGGACTGCGCCAGCAGCGACAGGGCGGGCCCGCCGGTCCGGGCGGCCTCCACCGCGAGCCGCTCCTGCGCGGCGGTCGGCGCGGCCTCCACGGGCGCGGCGTAGGCGCCGGCCAGCCGGGCGGCGACCCGGGCCGCCAGGCCGTCCACCAGCGAGGCCCGCCAGCCGCTCCACGCGGCCGGGCCGGTGGCCAGCGCGTCCGCCTCGGTGAGCACGTGCAGCAGCTCCAGTTGTGCCGCGGTGCCGACCACCTTGGTGATCGCCTCGACGGTGGCCGGGTCGTCCGGGTCCCGTCGGGTCGCGGTGTCGACCAGGGTCAGGTGGTGGCGGACCAGCACCGCCAGGGTCTCGGTGTCCTCGGGGCCGAAGCCCATCCGGGCGGCGACGTCACGGACGATGACCTCGCCGGCCTCGCTGTGGTCGCCGGGCCAGCCCTTGCCGATGTCGTGCAGCAGCGCGGCGACCAGCAGGAGGTCCGGCCGGGCCACCCGGCGGGTCATCGCCGCGGCCCGCACCGCCGTCTCCACCAGGTGCCGGTCGACCGTCCAGCGGTGCACGGCATTGCGCTGCGGACGGCAGCGCACCCGCTCCCAGTCCGGCAGCAGCCGGGTGACCAGTCCCTCCGCCTCCAGCGCCTCCCACACCGGGACGGCCGCCTCGCCCGCGCCCAGCAGGGTGACCAGCTGCTCGCGCGCCTCGTCCGGCCAGGGCACCGGCAGCGGGCGGCACTCGGCGGCCAGCCGGCGCACCGTCGCGTACGAGACGGTGAGCCCGTACTGCGCGGCGGCGGCCGCGGCGCGCAACGGCAGCACCGGGTCGGCGGCCGGGCGGGCGCCCTGGGCGAGCACCGCCTCGCCGTCCTGCTCGACCACGCCCTCGGCGAGCGGCCGGCGCGCGACCGTGCCCCGGGCCACCGCGCCCGCGCCGCGCCCGGCGCCGGTGAACGGGAAGGCCGGCCGGGCGGCCCGGCGGCCCCGGCCGGACCGGGCGGCGAGCACCCGGTCCACCGCCCGCCAGGTGACGTCACTCGCGTAGGCGATGGTGCGGGCGGCCTCGTAGACCTGGCGCAGCAGGGTGTCGGCGTCCAGCACGCCGAGCCGTTCGGCGACCTGGTCCTGGTCCTGGAGGCCGAGCCGCTCGGTGGCCCGGCCGGTGGCCAGGTGCAGCGCGTCGCGGACGTCGGCGAGCCGCAGCGCGGCGGCGTCCAGGCCGTCCCGGGGGGCGTCGGCGAGCCAGGTCGCGGCGACGGCGTTGAGCGCGACGGCGTCGCGCAGGCCGCCGCGGGCCTCCTTGAGGTCGGGCTCCAGCAGGAACGACAGCTCGCCGTGCCGCTCGGCCCGCTCCCGCCCGAGGTCGCGCAGCTCCGGCAGGCGCGCGGGGGCGCTCGCGCGCCAGTCGGTGAGCACGGCGGAGCGCAGGGCGGCGGTGAGCGCCTGGTCCCCGGCGAGGTGGCGGGCGTCCAGCAGGCCGAGCTGGGCCTTGAGGTCGGCGGCGGCGACGGACCGGGCCTCGGCGACGGTGCGCACCGAGTGGTCGAGCGCGGCGCCCGCGTCCCAGACCGGGTACCAGATCCGCTCGGGCAGGTCGGGGTCGAGCCGGCCGTCGTGCAGCAGCAGGACGTCGAGGTCGCTGCGCGGGGACAGCTCGCCGCGCCCGTAGCCACCGACCGCGACCAGCGCGACACCGGGCGGGCCGCCGGCGGCCGCGAGCAGACCGGCCAGCCAGTCGTCGGTGAGCCGGGCGAGAGCCGCGCGGCGGGGCCGCCCGGCCGGGCCGGGGCCGGCGAGCAGCGCGGCCCGGGCGGCGCCGTAGTCGGGAGGGCTGGTCTCGGTGGTCATGGCGTGGTCCCGTCCGTCGTGCGGTTGAGCGGGCGGCGCCGGACGGCCTGCGGACGGCCGCGGGGAGGTCCGCGGGCGGCCTGCGGGCGGCCCGGCGCCGATGCGCCGTCGGCGGGCCCTACGGTTCAGGGCCCTCGACGAAGGGCCCTCGGCGAAGGCCCCTCGGCGAAGGGCCCTCAGAGGGCGTCCGGCCCGCGCTCGCCGGTGCGGACCCGGACGGCGGTGTCGACCGGGACGCTCCAGACCTTGCCGTCGCCGATCTTGCCGGTCCGGGCGGCCTTCACCAGGACCTCGATCAGCTCGTCGGCGTCCTCGTCCTCGACCAGCACCTCGATTCTGACCTTGGGGACCAGGTCCACGGTGTACTCGGCGCCCCGGTAGACCTCGGTGTGGCCGCGCTGGCGGCCGTAGCCGCTGGCCTCGGTGACGGTCAGGCCGTGCACCCCGAAGGCCTGTAGGGCGGCCTTCACCTCGTCCAGGCGGTACGGCTTGATCACGGCGGTGATGAGCTTCATCGGGCGTCGACCTCGGTCTTCTCGGCGGGCTCGGCGGTGGTCTTGTCGGCGGCCTTCCCAGCAGCCTTGGCGGCGGGCTCGGCGGCGGTCTTCCCGGTGGCGGGCTTCTCCGCGGACCTCGCGGCCGCCGCGGCACCGACCAGGCCCGGCAGGGCCCGCGCCAGGCCCGCGCCCACCGCGCTGAAATCGTAGGCGGACTCGGCGTGTTCGGCCTGGTCGATGCCGGCCACCTCGACCTCCTCGGCGACCCGGAAGCCGACCGTCCTGTCGATCGCCTTCGCCAGCAGCCAGGACAGGACGAAGGAGTACGCCGCGACCACGGCCACGCCCATCGCCTGCTTGCCGAGCTGCGCCGGCCCGCCGCCGTAGAACAGGCCCTTGGCGGTCTGGCCGACCCCGCCGGTGGCGAACAGGCCGATCAGCAGCGAGCCGATCGCGCCGCCCACCGCGTGCACGCCGACCACGTCGAGCGAGTCGTCGAAGCCGAGGCGGTACTTGAGGCTGACCGCGGCGGCGCAGACCGCGCCGGCGATCAGGCCGATCGCCACCGCGCCCAGCGGGCTGACCGAGCCGCAGGCCGGGGTGATCGCGACCAGGCCGGCCACCGCGCCGGAGGCGGCGCCCAGCGTGGTGAACGCGCCGTGCCTGAGCTTCTCGTAGACCAGCCAGCCGACCAGCGCCGCACCGGTGGCGACCTGGGTGTTGACCATCGCCATCGCGGCGACGCCGTTGGCGGCCAGCGCCGAGCCCGCGTTGAAGCCGAACCAGCCGAACCACAGCAGCCCGGAGCCGAGCATCACCAGCGGCAGGCTGTGCGGGCGCATCGGGTCCTTCTTGAAGCCGACCCGCTTGCCCAGCACCAGGCAGAGCGCGAGGCCGGCCACGCCCGCGTTGATGTGCACGGCCGTGCCGCCGGCGAAGTCGATCACGCCGTTGCGGTCGCCCAGCCAGCCGCCGTGGCCGCCGTCGAAGAAGAACACCCAGTGCGCGACCGGGAAGTAGACGACGGTCACCCAGAGCGCGATGAACAGGCCCCAGGCGCCGAACTTGGCCCGGTCCGCAATCGCGCCGCTGATCAGCGCCGGGGTGATGATCGCGAACATCAGCTGGAAGGTGGCGAACGCGGTGACCGGGATGGTCCCGGTGAGGTCGTTCAGGCCGATGCCGCGCATCCCGAGGAAGTCCAGGTTGCCGATCAGACCGGCGAAGGAGTCGGGTCCGAAGCTGAGCGAGTACCCGTAGAGGACCCAGAGCACGCTGACGATGCCGAGCGAGAGGAAGCTCATCGCCAGCATGTTCAGGGTGCTCTTGGCCCTGACCATGCCCCCGTAGAAGAAGGCCAGGCCCGGGGTCATCACCATGACCAGGGCCGCACTGATGAGCACGAAGGCGGTGTCGCCCGCGCTGAAGCCGTCCGGCATCGGCGTCTCCTCTGCGTGGAAGCCGATCCAAACCCGGATTACCCGTCCCGTGCCACCCGGGGTGTCGGCGATGAAGAGGAGAGTGCCGAAGGCTGGTTTCGGCCAGTGCGGCTCGTTGTTTCGCGGCCGTGACGCGTGCGACGCCCGGGTTACACCTGCGTGAACGACGGCCGTGCCGCAGGGCCGAACGGGTTACCGTGCCGCCGAACGGGACGGCCGATGGCACGACGGCCACCGACCGTGGCGGCGGCGGCCGTCACGGTCGGCGGGGTCCTCGGGCCGGGTCCGCGGCCCACGGGCTCGGGGTGCTCAGACCACCGAGACGTACTCGGGGATGTCCTGGACGACGCGCTCCTTGAGCCGGCTCACCGCGTCCACGCCCTTGAACCGGGCAGCCGCGGCCTCGGTGGTCTTGCGGACCCGGGAGTTCAGCCGCTCCGAGCGCACCTTGGTGGCGATGTCCACCGCCTGCTCGGCCATCACCGCGGCCTGCTCGGCCTCCCGCTGCAGCAGGTGGACGCTGGCCATGCCGATCAGGTTGAAGGCGTACGAGCGCACGTGGTCGCCGTCCTGGCGGAACAGGTCGACCGCGCGCTCCATCACCGGCGCGGACATCGAGGCGTACAGCTGGGCGTTGTCGGAGTGGTACGCGAGGTCGCGGAAGGAGTGCGCGTTCTCGGCGTTCAGCTCGGCCGGCGAGAAGAACTTCAGCCAGTCCGGCTCCGCCTCCCCCTCGCGGATGTCGGTGAAGGTGTCCTCGGCCAGCCGGACGGCCCGGGCGCAGCGGTTCACCTCGCCGATGGTGGCGTAGGCGCGCGCCTCCATCGCGTACAGCAGGGACTGCTGGCGCGCGCTGGCGGTGTCCCGGCTGCCGTACTGCGCCAGGTGGATCAGCTCCAGGGCGTCCTCGCCCCGGTTGAGGTGGATCATCTGGCGGCTCATGTCGGTGAGGATGAGTGCGCCGAACGGGCGGTCCCCGGCCTCCTTGGCGGCGTGCAGGGCCAGCACGTAGTACTTCTGCGCGCTCGGGTGCATCCCGACGTCGTACGACATCCACCCGGCCAGGTGGGCGAGTTCGGCGGTGAGCCGGAACAGCCGCCGGGTGGTGTTCTCGTTGTACGTCTCCTGGAGCAGGTCGGTGACCTCGTGGAGCTGGCCGACGACGGCCTTGCGGCGCAGCCCGCCGCCGTTCTGCGCGTCCCACTGCCGGAACATGACCGTGGTCTGCTCCAGCAGTTCGAGCTCGGGCTCGGACAGCCGGCCGGTGAACGGGTCGCCGCCGTTGGCCGCGGCGAGGATCGGGGTGGGGGCGCCGGTCGGGCCGGGGGTGAGCCAGCGCTGCATGGGCTCGATCAGCGCTGCGCCGGCGGTCAGCGCGAGCGAGGTGCCGAGGAAGCCCCGGCGGTTGAGCATCAGGTCGCTGCGGGAGTAGTCGCTGATCAGCTGGACGGTCTGCGGCGCGCTCCACGGCAGGTCGACGCCGCCGCCCACGGTGGAGACCGGGATCGCGGCGCGCAGGCCGAGGTCCTCGATCGAGACCACCGAGCCGAAGCGCTCGGAGAAGAGCTCCGACATGATCTTGGGAATCGGCTCGCGGGGCTGTTCGCCGTCGAGCCAGCGGCGCACCCGCGAGGTGTCGGTGGACACGTGGTGGGCGCCGATCTGCCGGGCCCGGCGGTTGACCTGGCGGGCCAGCTCGCCCTTGGACCAGCCGCTGCGGGCGAACCAGGTGGTCAGCTTCTCGTTGGGTTGCTTCTCTGCCATGGGAACGTCCCCATCCCGCCCGGCCCCCTCGGGGCCCCGATCGTGACGCCCGACGGTTTCGGGCCCTTGCCAGACGTGCCGTGCCTGAGGTGTTGCCGTACCACGCTCTCGCACTGGTGTGCCATCGTTACGGACGGACCGTCAGGTTCCCAACTCCCGCGCCCTGTCGGACCGGAGTCGATTCCACGAAGACGTCCGTGTGCTGAACGTAATGCCCCGCGCGGCGCCCACGGGAGCGGCCCTGGCGAAACGCCACCTTTCGCCACCCCCACGAGTGAACCGAAGCCACGGCCCACGCGCTTCACTAGGTAGGTCCGACGGCCCGGCATATGCGGGCCGCCAAGGCCACCGGCGAAACCCGGCAGCCCCGGCAACCCACCGCAGTCACAGGCGAGTTCGCCGCCCACCCTGATCGGCGGCCGCCTCGCCCACCCCACGATCCGGCATCGGTGCCGCCAGCCACAAGGCGGCGCTCGAGGCGCACCACCACGACAGGCGCACACCGGGCGCTGCACGCCGCCACCGCACAACGCACCACGCAACGGACAATCAACACACAGTCACCATCCCGTAACCATCGGCGACGGGAACCTGTTGGGGGAGGCATGGACAACCTGTTCGGCGAACTTCGACTGGGACACCTGCGGTTGACGCCGCTGGGCGCGCGCCGCCGCACCAAGGTCACCGCGTCCCAAGCCGCCGCGGAGTACACCGGCCGCTGGGGCTGGACGGTCGCCACCGGCGCCCCGGCCGGCTCCGCCACCGCCCCGACCCGCTGTCCCTGCGGCTCCGACCGCTGCGCCGCGCCCGGCCTGCATCCCGTACCCGGCGGCGAGGACCGGTCCCGGGAGGCGCGCGCCGGGGGCTCGGTGCTGTTCCCCACCGGCCGCGCCTTCGACGTCCTGGACGTTCCCGAGCAGGCCGGACTGCAGGCGCTGGTCCGGCTGGAGCGGATGGGCACCCAGGTCGGCCCGGTGCTCGCCGCGCCCACCGGCCGGCTGCAGTTCCTGGTCGCCGCCGGCGCCGCCCGCCGGCTGCCCGACCTGCTCTACCGGATGGGCTGGGACGACGCCGCGCTCGACCTCACCTGCCACGGCGAGGGCAGCTACGTCGCCGCCCCGCCCACCGTGCTCGGCGCGCTCGGCCCGGTCCGCTGGCTGCGCCGCCCCACCCGCGACAACGCCGGCTGCCCGCCCGAGGCCCGGCTGCTGCTCGGCACCCTCGCCTACGCCTGCCACCGCGGCCGCGAGCGCACCGCCGAACCCGCCTGGCTCGCCTCGTAGGCCTCAGCGCGCCCCACCCGCCCCACGCGCCTCGGCGTGCGCCCCTCCAGCTCAGCACGCTCCTCCGCCCCGGCACGCTCCTCCGGTCCCGGGCGGCAACGCGAAAGGCCCGCCCCTCGCGGAGCGGACCCTTCGTGCGTACGGGGCCTCAGTCCCCGATCAGCGCGTCCACGAACGCGCCCGGCTCGAACGGCGCCAGGTCATCCGCACCCTCGCCCAGGCCGACCAGCTTGACCGGCACGCCCAGGTCGCGCTGGACCGCGACCACGATGCCGCCCTTGGCGGTGCCGTCCAGCTTGGTCAGCACGATGCCGGTGATGTCGACCACCTCGGCGAACACCCGGGCCTGGATCAGGCCGTTCTGGCCGGTGGTGGCGTCCAGCACCAGCAGCACCTCGTCCACCGGGCCGTGCTTCTCGACGACCCGCTTGACCTTGCCCAGCTCGTCCATCAGGCCGGTCTTGGTGTGCAGTCGGCCGGCGGTGTCCACCAGCACGGTGTCGGCGCCCTCGGCGATGCCCTCCTTGACCGCGTCGAACGCGATCGAGGCCGGGTCACCGCCCTCCGGTCCGCGCACGGTGCGCGCACCGACCCGCTCGCCCCAGGTCTGCAGCTGGTCGGCGGCGGCGGCCCGGAAGGTGTCGGCGGCGCCGAGCACCACCTTGCGGCCGTCGGCGACCAGGACGCGGGCGAGCTTGCCGGTGGTGGTGGTCTTGCCGACGCCGTTGACGCCGACCACCAGGACCACGGCCGGCCCCTCCGCGTGCTTGGTGGAGCGGACGGTGCGGTCGGCGTCCTTGCCGATCAGCTCGACGAGCTCCTCGCGCAGCAGGGCGCGCAGTTCGTCGGGCGTCCGGGTGCCGAGCACCTTCACCCGGGTGCGCAGCCGCTCGACCAGCTCCTGGGTGGGGGCCACGCCGACGTCGGCGGTCAGCAGGGTCTCCTCGATCTCCTCCCAGGTGTCCTCGTCCAGGTGCTCGCGGGAGAGCAGCGAGAGCAGGCCCTTGCCGAGCGAGTTCTGCGAGCGGGAGAGCCGGGAGCGCAGCCGGACCAGCCGGCCCGCGGTGGGCTCGGGGACCTCGACGGCGGGTGCCGTCTCGGCCTCGGCGGCCTCGACCTCGACCTCGGTCGGGGCCGTGGCCGGGGCTCCGGTCGAGGCTTCGGTCGGAGCCTCGGTCTCGGGGAGCTGCACCTCCTCGACGGTGCGGCGGGGCTCCTCGGTCGGCGGCGCGGCCTCCTCGCCGACCTGGGGCTCCTGCGGGGTGGTCGGCGGCGCCGTGATGACCGGCGACTGCGACTTCGGGGGCAGTTGCTGGCGTCGTCTGCCGGAAACGACGAGGCCGGCGATCGCGCCGATGGCGACCACGGCGATGACTACGGCAAGGATCACGTATTCCATAACTGCTCCAGTATCCGCGACCGGAGCCCGGATGGACCGCAGCCGCCCTACGCCGATGCGGTACGGACGGCCTCCGGCCGCTCCCGGCGTCCTCCTCCGGACCGGCGGCCGGGAGGTGCCCCGACGCGCAGCCGCTGGCTGATCACCTGTGAGATGCCGTCGCCCTTCATGGTCACGCCGTAGAGGGCGTCCGCGGACTCCATGGTCAGCTTCTGGTGGGTGATCACGATCAGCTGGGAACTCTCCCGCAGCTCCTCCATGATCCCGACCAGCCGGCGCAGGTTGGTCTCGTCAAGCGCCGCCTCCACCTCGTCCATCACGTAGAACGGGCTGGGCCTGGCCTTGAAGATCGCCACCAGCAGTGCCACCGCGGTCAGCGAGCGCTCGCCGCCGGACAGCAGCGACAGCCGCTTGACCTTCTTGCCCGGTGGGCGGGCCTCCACCTCGACGCCGGTGGTGAGCATGTGGTCGGGGTCGGTCAGCACCAGCCGCCCCTCGCCGCCGGGGAACAGCCGGGCGAAGACGCCCTCGAACTGGACGGCGGTGTCGTGGTAGGCCGAGGCGAACAGCTGCTCGACCCGCTCGTCCACCTCCCGGACGATGTCCAGCAGGTCGCGCCGGCTGCGCTTGAGGTCGTCCAGTTGTTCCCCGAGGAACTGGTGGCGCTCCTCCAGCGCCGCGAACTCCTCCAGCGCCAGCGGGTTGACCTTGCCCAGTTGCTGGTACGCCTTCTCGGCCGCCCTGAGCCGCTTCTCCTGCTCGGCCCTGTCGTACGGGCGCGGCTCGCCCGGTTCCCCTCCTTCTTCCGGGGTCGACGGCGGGACGGGCTGGTCCGGCCCGTAGGTGGCGAGCAGTTCGCCGCCGTCGATGCCGAACTCCTCCAACACCCGGGCCTCCAACTGCTCGATCCGCAGCCGCTTCTCGGCCCGCAGCACCTCGTCCCGGTGGCCGGCGTCGACCAGTTTGTCCAGTTCCTCCTTGAGGCCGCGGCCGTGCTCGCGGTGCGCCCGCAGTTCGGTCTCGCGTTCGGCGCGCGCCTGCTCGACCGCCGCCCGCCCGGCGTCCGCGCGGGACAGCGACACCTCCAGGCAGGCCAGCAGCTGCCGGGCGCCCGCCGCGACGGCGTTCGCCACCCCGGCGTCGTACTCGGCGCGTCGGCGGCGCTCGGCGGCCCGGGCGCGCGCCTCGCGCTCGGCACGGGCGGCCCGGTCCAGCTGGTCCGCCCGGCCGGCGAGCGCGCGGACCCGCTCCTCGTGGGTGCGCACCGCGAGCCTGGCCTCCAGCTCGGCCTGCCGGGAGCCGGTGGCGGCCTCGGCCAGCCGCTGCTGCTCGGCGGTGTCCGGCTCGTCCTCCCCGGCGTCCTCCGAGTCCTCGGCCGCGGCCAAGCGTTCGGCCAACTCCTCTGCGGTGGCAAGGAGTTCCACCAGGCCCTGGTCGGCCCGCGCGGCGGCGGCGGACAGCCGCTCGGCCTCGCCGGCGGCGGCCCTGGCCTGCCCGCCGAGGCGGCCGAGCGCGCCCGCCACCTGGGCGCGCTCCTTCTCCTGCCGCCGCCACTGCTCGGCGAGTTGCTCCACGAAGGCGGCCGACTCCCGTCGCTGCTCGGCGAGTTCGGCCAGGTGTACGGCCGACTCGGCACAACGGAGGGTGAGTTCGGCGATCGCCCGGGCGGCCTCCTCGACCGCCGCCCGGATCTCCAGCAGGCTCGGCACACTGTCCGAGCCGCCCTGCGCGAAGTCGGCGCCGAGCCGGTCCCCGGCGGCGGTGACGGCGGTCAGCCCGGGGTGGTCGGCGACCAGCCGCAGCGCCTCGTCGAGGGTGTCGACGACCGCCACCCGGGCCAGCAGGCCCCGCGCGGCGCCGACCAACCCGGCCGGCCCGTCGACGAGTTCGGCGGCCCAGCGGGCTCCGTCCGGCAACTCCCCGACGCCGGCGAGCGGTTCACCGGCACCCGCGATCGGCAGCGCGGCCCGGCCGGCACCCTCGATCAGCAGCGCGGCCCGGCCGGCATCCTCGGCGCGCAGCAGCCGCAGCGCCTCGGCGGCGGTGCCGGGCGAGTCGACGGCGACCGCGTCGGCGGCCGCGCCGAGCGCCGCCGCCACCGGCACCTCGTACCCGGGGGCGATCCGCAGCAGCGCGGCCGCGGGGCCGCGCAGTCCGCTCAGCCGCTCCCCCGCGTCGAGCAGGGCGCCGGTGCCGTCCTTGCGGCGCAGTCCGAGGGAGAGCGCCTCGTGCCGCGCGGTGAGCCCGGCCCGTTCGCGCTCGGCGGCGCCGGCCGCCTCCCGGGCGGCGGCGAGGTCGCGTTCGACGGCGGCGAGCCGCTCCCGGGCCTCCTGGTGGGCGGCCTCGGCCTGCTCGTCGTCCCCGGCGGGGCCGCCGACCTGCCGCTGGAGCTCCTCGTACTCGGCCTGGGCGGCCTCGGCCCGCAGCAGCGCCTCGCCGCCGGCCTCGGTCAGCCGGCCGATCTCCGCTTCGGCGGAGGCCGCCTTGGAGCGGGCGGCGGCGGCCTGCCCCTGCAACCGGGCCAGGCCCTCCCGGCGGTCCGCGATGGCCCGGGCGGCGTCCCGCAGGCGACGCTCCTCGGTGGCGAGCCCGCGCTCCAGTTCGCTCCTGCGTTCGACCGCCTCGGCCAGCGCGTACTGCGCCTCCTCCAGCGCCTCGGCCAGCGCGGCCTCGTCCTCGCGGACCCGCGCGGCCTCCCGTTCCAGTTCCTCGGGATCGCGGCCGCGCCGCTCCTCGGCCTGCCCGCCCGCGGCGGCGTGCCGGGCGCGGGCCTCGGCCAACCCGATGGTGCCGCGGGTGCGCTCGGCGAGGGCGGAGAGCCGGTACCAGGTCTGCCGGGCGGCCTCCAGGCTCGGGCCGAGCTGCTGGACCTGCGCCTCCAGCACGGCCTCGCGCTGGACGACACCGGCCAGTTCCTGCTCGACGGTGGTGCGGCGCAGCCGCAGTGCCAGCTCGTCGGCGATCTCGGCCTCGACGGCCTGCCGGAGGGCCAGCAGGTCGTCGGCGAGCAGCCGCAGCCGGGCGTCGCGCAGGTCGGCCTGGATGCCGGCGGCGCGGCGGGCGATCCTGGCCTGCCGGCCGAGCGGTCCGAGCTGGCGGCGCAGTTCTGCCACCAGGTCCTGGACGCGGTTGAGGTTGACCTGCATCGCGTCCAGCTTCCGCAGCGCCTTCTCCTTGCGCTTGCGGTGTTTGAGGACGCCGGCCGCCTCCTCGATGAAGGCGCGGCGGCCCATCGGGTCGGCGTGCAGGACGGAGTCCAGCTGGCCCTGGCCGACGATGACGTGCATCTCGCGGCCGATGCCGGAGTCGGAGAGGAGCTCCTGGATGTCCAGCAGGCGGCAGGTCTCGCCGTTGAGCGCGTACTCGCTGCCGCCGTTGCGGAACATGGTCCGGGTGATGGTCACCTCGGAGTAGTCGATCGGCAGGGCGCCGTCGGCGTTGTCGATGGTGAGGCTGACCTCGGCCCGGCCGAGCGGGGCGCGCCCGCTGGTCCCGGCGAAGATGACGTCCTCCATCTTGCCGCCGCGCAGCGATTTGGCGCCCTGCTCCCCCATCACCCAGGACAGCGCGTCGACGACGTTCGACTTGCCGGAGCCGTTCGGGCCGACCACGCAGGTGATGCCGGGCTCGAAGCGCAGGGTGGTGCTGGAGGCGAAGGACTTGAACCCGCGCAGCGTCAGACTCTTCAGGTGCACGCGGCCGGTCTCCTCGTCGCTCGCCAGGGCCCGGGGCCTGTCGTCAACGGCGACTGTATCCCCGGCGGGCCGTGCGTCCCGGGCCCGGACACGACGAAGGGACGCCACAACCGGGCGTCCCTTGCAAGCTGCGTCCCTTTCGGAGCGGCTCAGTGCACAGCGGCGTCGATCTGCGAGGACCGGGCGGGACTCAGGTGAGAGCCGGCTCCCGCTGATCCAGATCGATGCTGTTGAGCAGCGAGTGCCCGTCAGCGACAGCGGCGAGCGCGTCGTTCTCGGCCTGCATCCGAAGGAGCTCGGATTCAAGGTCCTGGACGCGCTGCTGAAGCCGTCGCATCTCGGAGAGCATTCGCGGGTCGGGGCCGCCGACGTACCCGAGAAGCGCCTTTGCCATGATGAATGGTCCTCCACGCTGAGTGACCGAACCGGAACGGTACAGGTCTAGGGGGAAGGGGGACGCACGCGCGGCGCGTCACCGGTAGTGCTGGCTGGGCACTTACGGCACAACCATCGTGAGCTGGGCTCACGAGGGCAGACGCCTGCCGGGAAAACGCGGTCGTGTGCGCGGGTTTCCAGCGTCTCACCAAAGACGGAAAGGGTCAACACGATCACCGCACGCTACCGCGACCCTGTCACCTGCCTGGCGGTGTCGTCACGCCTGGGGGCCTCGGGCCGGGTCCACCAGCTGCTCGTGGATCATCGTTCGATGCGGAGTCAACCACGAGTCTGCCCGAATGGCAACCGCATGACACCGGCAGTTGCCGATCAGTTCCGGCCCGCGCGGGTGTGGCCGGGCTCAACGGATCTCGAAGCCCTCGTAGCCGGGGCCCACGGCCGTCCAGATCTCGGTGACGCCGCTGACCTCGCCCGGGGTGCCCGGGCCGCGCAGCAGGTCCAGCAGCAGTTCGCAGTCGGCGGCCAGTCCCTCGGCGACCACCTGCACCCGGCCGTCCCCGAGGTTGCTCGCGTAGCCGGTCAGGCCGGTCTCCAGCGCCCGTGCCCTGGTCCACCAGCGGAACCCGACCTGCTGGACCTTCCCCCGGACCCAGGCGGTCACCCGGACCGGTTCCTCACTGTGGGCGTCGCGACCGTGCATGCCCCGAGCCTAAGGCGTGTCCGGCGGTCACAGCTCCACGGGGCCGTCGACCACGCGGAGCGGCCCCGCCGGAGGAAGTCCGGCGGGGCCGCAGGGGTGTCGCGGTGGGGCTCAGCGGGTCACCAGTCGCCGCCGCCGAAGTCGCCGCCGCCACCGAAGTCCCCGCCACCGAAGCCGCCGCCGTCGCCGAAGCCACCGCTGAAGTCGGAGGAGTTGAAGTCGGCGCCGGTGAAGTCGCCGCCCTCGTGCTGGTCCTGGTAGCCCTGGTCCATCATCGGCGCCGCGGCGTAGGCCGGGCTGCTGATCATCGAGCCGAGCATGGTGCCGACCAGCAGGCCCGGCAGCAGGCCGCCGCCGAATCCGCCGAAGTAGCCGCCCGCCCAGGGGGCGTAGGCCGGGCCGGCGTTCCAGTACGGCTGCGGGCCGTGCTCGGTCTCGACGGTGCGGATGGCCGGGTCGAGGCCGGCGGCCAGCCGGTCCGCGTCGGACCGGCAGACCGGGACGGTGCGGGCGGCGCCGTCGGCCGGGGCCCAGTCGACGTCCTTGACCGAGGGGCCGTGGCGCGGGTCGAAGAAGCACGGGGGACGGCGCTCGGGCACCGGGCGCTTCTCCCGCCGGGCGGCCAGGGTGGCCAGCGCGAACCGGCCGTCCTCCAGCGCCTCGGTGACCGGCTTGACGTCGTCCGGCCGCTTGGCCTCGTCCATCAGCCGCTTGGCCTTCTCGTACGAGTCCAGGGCGTGGGTGTAGTCGGTGCGCTGGGTGTCGTCGGCGTCGGTCGCGGCCGGGTTGAAGTCGAGCCGGTCCAGCTCCTCGCCGAAGGCGGTGATGTCCTCGTCGACCACCCGGCGCAGCTGCTCCAGCTCGGCCCGGGCCTGCTCCTCCTTGCGCGCCTTGGCGCGGCGGAAGAGGAGGAAGACACCGGCGCCGGCCAGCGCGATCAGCACGACCGGGATGACCACCCAGGCGATCGAGGTGCTGTGGTTCACCCCGGTGCCCTTGGCCTGCGGGGCGGCGCTGTCGACGAACTCGTTCAGGGTGGCGTCGATGTCGCCGTTGTGGGAGCGGAAGGCGGCGCCGGCGATCCGCTCGGCGCTGCCCTTCGCCATCGCACCGAGGTCGGCCTTGGCCGCGAACTGGTCACCGCGCCAGACCGCGTAGGCGCCGTCGATGCCGACCTTGGTGCGCAGGTCGTTGAAGACGGTCCGCTCGCCGTAGGGGGCGCTGGCCGGGACGACCGCGACGAAGATCGGCTTGTCGGCCTTCTTGATCTTCTCGGTCAGGGCGTCGGCCTGGCTCTGGCTGAATCGGCTGGCCATCGCCGGGTCGACGTAGACCCGGCCCTGCTTCAGGGTGGAGGCCGCGTCGTCCAGCCCGCCCGCGGCCGAGGCCGCCGGTGCGAGCAGGAGCAGCAGCCCCAGCAGCGCCGCCACCAGGGCAAGCGGCCCGGCGCCCCGGGAACGTCGTGCAAGGGTTCTCATGCCCTCGACGCTACCCCGACGGGCGTCAAGGCACGGCATACCCTTCGCATACTGGTAGTGACAAGATTCCCCGCCGACCGCCGGGGCCGCGCCCCTCCTCGGGGATGATGTTTCCCCCACTCGCCCCTGATGCGGGCGGTGCGCGGGAACCGCGGCCGGCGCCCGGACGTACGTCCCGGCGGGCCCAGGGTGTTCCGGGCGGTGCGCCGACCGTACCGCGCGGACGGGCATAGTGGTCCCGGACCACTGGTCCCATTACCTGTTCTTGACCCATCTCCCGATCGGAGCACCCGGTGATCATCGGCCTCGTCACCGCCGTGGCGGCATCCGCCTGCTACGGCACCGGCTCAGTCCTCCAGGCCGTCGGATCCCGCCGCTCCGCGCGCGAGGAGGCCGCCAAGGGCGCCTCCGGTGCCACCACCGAGCACGGCGGGCCGAGCCTGTCCTCCACCGCGAAGGCTGCCGTCACCTGGGAGTTCATCGTCGGCACGGTGCTCGACCTGATCGGCTTCGGGCTGGGCGCGCTGGCCGCGCGGCTGCTGCCGCTGTTCCTCTCGCAGACCATCATCAGCGCCAACCTGGTGATCACCGCGGTGCTGAGCATCAAGCTGCTCGGCATCCGGCTCAAGCAGTTGGAGTGGGCCTCGATCGGCGTGCTCTGCTCGGCGCTGGTGCTGCTGGCCGTCTCGGCGGGCCCGGAGGGCGGCCACCACGCGTCGATGGCCTTCCACTGGGGCCTGCTGCTGGTCACCACCGTGCTGCTGGTCGGCGGCGGCCTGCTGGTGCGGCGGATGGGCTCCAAGGGCGCGATCGTCGCCGGTCTGCTCTCCGGCCTGGGCTTCGGCGCGCTGGGCGTCGGCGTGCGCATCCTGAACGGCATCGACCCGTTCGACCTCGCCAAGCTGCTCTCCGACCCGGCGCTGTACGCGATCCTGGTCGGCGGCATCGGCGGCATGTACGTGCACACCGTGGCGCTGCAGATCGGCTCGGTGAACGGCGCGACGGCAGCGCTGGTGGTCGGAGAGACGGTGCTGCCCGGCGCGATCGGCGTGCTCTGGCTCGGCGACTCCTCCAAGTCCGGCCTGGGCTGGCTCGGCGTGGTCGGCTTCCTGCTCGCGGTGGTGTCCGCGGTCGGGGTCGCCTACTTCGGCCAGGACACCCACGGCTCCCCCGGCGAGGCGGCGGCCGACCAGCCGGAACTCGCCAAGCACTGAGCTCCCCGGCCCCCGCTCCCTGCCCCTGCTGTCAGCCCCCGCTGCGGACCCGCGGCACCCGCTGGCAGCGGGGGCAGAAGTAGCTGGAGCGGTTCATCCAGGCGGCCCGCCGGATCGGGGTGCCGCAGCGGCGGCAGGGCTCGTGCTCGCGGCCGTACGCGTCGAGGTCGCGGGAGAAGTAGCCGCTCTCGCCGTTCACGTTGACGTACAGGCTGTCGAAGCTGGTGCCGCCGACGGCGAGCGCCGCCGTCATCACCTCGCGGGCGTTCGCCAGCAGTTCGGCGGCCTGCGGGCGGGTGAGCGTCGCGGTCGGGCGGTCGTAGTGCAGCCGGGAGCGCCAGAGCGCCTCGTCGGCGTAGATGTTGCCGACCCCGCTGATCAGCGTCTGGTCGAGCAGCGCCCGCTTCACGGTGGTGCGCTTGGCCCGCAGCGCGGCCGCGAAGGCGACGTCGTCGAAGCGCGGGTCGAGCGGGTCGCGGGCGATGTGCGCGATGGAGAGCGGCGTGCCCTCCGGGTCGCCGTCCTCGGCCTCCTCGACCGCGAGGCCGCCGAAGGTCCGCTGGTCGACGAAGCGCAGTTCGCGCCCGCCGTCGGCGAACCGCAGCCGCACCCGCAGGTGCGTCTCGTCGGGTACGGACGGGTCCTGGACGAGGAGTTGGCCGCTCATGCCGAGGTGGCCGATCAGCGAGAAGCCCGCGCCGGACCCCGCCAGCGGCACCCACAGGTACTTGCCGCGCCGCTGCGCGGTGCCGAGGGTGGTACCGGTCAGCCGGGCGGTGAAGTCGGCGGCGCCGGCGGGCTGGCGGCGCACCGCGCGCGGGTGCAGCACCTGGACGTCGGCGACGGTCCGCCCGGCGACCCAGTTCGCCAGACCGCGGCGGACGACCTCGACCTCGGGAAGTTCGGGCACGGGAACAGGCCTCCTGCGGAAGGGATCAGCAGGAGGAAGGCTACTGCTCCCTCACGCCCCGGCGGGCAGCCGGTCGGCGTACTTCTCCTTGATCGCCCGCCAGGCGCTCTCGGCGGCCTTCTGCTCGGCCTCCTTCTTCGAACGGCCGACGCCGCTGCCGAAGTCCTCGCCGGCCACCCGGGCCGCCGCGGTGAAGGTCTTCTCGTGGTCCGGACCGGACTCCATGACCACGTACTCGGGCACCCCGATGCCCACCGAGGCGGTGAGCTCCTGGAGGCTGGTCTTCCAGTCCAGGCCTGCGCCCAGCTGGGAGGACTCCTCGATCAGCGGGTCGAACAGCCGGTGGACGAACTCGGTGGCCGCGTCCAGACCCTGGTCCAGGTAGACGGCTCCGATCACGGCCTCGACCGTGTCGGCGAGGATCGACGACTTGTCGCGGCCGCCGGTGCCCTCCTCGCCCTTGCCGAGCCGGATGAACGTGCCGAGTTCCAGGCCCCGGCCGACGTCCGCGAGCGCGCGGGAGTTCACCACCGCGGCGCGCAGCTTGGCGAGCGTGCCCTCCGGCACGTCCGGGTGGACGCGGTAGAGGGTGTCGGTCACCACGAGGCCCAGCACCGAGTCGCCGAGGAACTCCAGGCGCTCGTTGGTGGGCAGGCCCCCGTTCTCGTACGCGTACGAGCGGTGGGTCAGGGCACGCACCAGAAGGGCGCGCTCGAGTGTGTACCCGAGGCGCCCTTCCAGGACGTCGTATTCGGTCGAAGCCGGCCCACCGGCCCTGCCACCGCCCAAAGAGGAACCCTTCGGGGCGGAGGACGCCTTGCGGGTGGAGTTACCGTCCGACATCGATCCGTGCACCCCGCCGATCAGACCGAGAGGACCTGGCGACGGTTGTACGTGCCGCAGCTCGGGCACGCGATGTGACCCAGCTTCGGCTCGTGGCAGCGGTCGCACGCCACGAGGGCCGGAACAACGGCCTTCCAGTTGGACCGACGGTGGCGCGTGTTGCTGCGCGACATCTTCCGCTTCGGAACAGCCACGGCTACTTCTCCTGGTTCTCGGCGAGACCCTCACGGGTGTCGCTGTTCTTGATCCCGTCACCCTCGTCGCCGGGGGCGGCGGAGAGTCCCTGCAGAGCCGCCCACCGGGGGTCGGCGGCGTCGTGGTGGTGCGTCGGGTCGTCGCTCAGGCGCGCTCCGCATTCGGAGCACAGGCCCAGGCAGTCTTCCTGGCACACCGGCTGCAGCGGCAGTGCGAGCACCACCGCGTCACGCAGCACCGGCTGGAGGTCGAAGAAGTCGCCCTCCAGACGGTAAGTATCTTCTTCCGAGTCCTCGTCGAGGTCCTCGGCCCCGGCGGTCCGGGCGCGGTGACGCTCGTCGGACTCCGGGTAGTAGTACAGCTCCTGGAAGTCGACGTCGAGGTCGTCCTCGACGGGCTCCAGGCACCGGGCGCACTCGCCCTCGACCTGGGCCTCGGCGGTGCCGGTGACCAGCACGCCCTCGACCACGGACTCCAGGCGGAGCTCCAGCCGGAGCTCGCTCTTCTCGGGGACGCCGATCACGTCAATGATCCCCAGGCCCGCGGGGGCCTCCAGAGTGCGGGACACCTTGCGCAGCGAGCCCGGGCGACGTCCCAGCTCGTGCGTGTCGAACACGAGGGGGTCGCGGTGGTCGAGGCGGTTCAAGGTGTCCTGACTTCCATGGGGAATCTTCGATCGCGGTGCCTCCGCACCAGCGGTGCGCGGGCAAGCCGACAGTCCGACACGAAAAGGCCGGAGTGGTCAGCCTACCGGAGTCTCCCGCCAGGCCCAACTTCGCTCCCGTCAGGAGCTTGCGCCGGGCCCGAGCGGAGCCGGCTCAGCGGCCGCCCAGCTCCCGGAGCCGGGTCATGTCGATCATGCTGGTGTCGAAGAAGCTGGTCTCGTCCAGGCCCGGCTGCTGTTGCTGTTGCTGTTGCGGCACGGCCGGCGGGGCGGCGGGCTGCTGCGGGTAGGTGTAGGCGTCGTACTGCTGCGCGCCGTAACCCGGCTGCTGCTGGTGCGGATAGCCGTAGTCCCCGTGCTGCTGCTGGGCCGCGTAGTCCGGCTGCTGCTGCGGGTAGCCGTCCGCGGCGCCCTGCTGCTGGTGCCCCCACTGGGCACCGTACGGGTCGCCCTGGCCGGCCGGGTCGTAGCCGCCGGCGTACACCTCGGCGTACTGCCCCTGCTGCTGCCCGCCCTGCTGCTGGGCGGCCGCGTACTGGTCGACGCCGGGGGCCTGCCAGCCCGCCGCGGCCGGGGTCTGCTCCGGCCAGGTCTGCTGCTGCGGGACGTCCTCGCGGTACCAGGCGATGTCGTCGCCGTTGGCGTCGCCGTCCGTGGCGAAGCCGGCGGCCACCGCCTCGGCCCGCTCCTTGGCCTGCTGCGCCTCGTCGGCGGCGGCCAGGTAGGCGCCCAGCTCGTCGATCGGCCGCTTGCCGAGTAGCTTGTCGCGGCCCTTGCCGACCGCCTCCAGGGTGGCGCTGAGGACGTTCTCCAGCGTGGCGAGCTTCACATCGACGTACTCGTCGACCTCGGGGCTGGGGGTGATCCGCTGCGGCTGGAACTCCTCGCCGTCCGTCTCGCCGTCGAAGTCGGTCTCGAAGACGCTGGAGTCACCGCGCAGCTTGGTCCGGCCGCGGCCGACGGCGCCGAGCGTCTTGGTCAGCACGACCTCGAAGTTGGCGAGCTTGCTGTCCACGTAGTCGTCGGCCTCGGCGCGCTTGGCCTCGACCTCGCCACGGGCCTCGGCGAGGATCCGGTCGGCCTCGGCCTGGGCCCGGCGGACCACCTCGGTGTCCGAGATCAGCGAGCCGCGCTCGGCGTGTGCACCCTGGATGATCCGGTCGGCCTCGGCCTGGGCCCCGGCCACCACCTGCTCGTGGTCGGCCATCATCGACTGGGCCTGGGCGAGTTCGGCGGGCAGCTCCGCCTTGAGGGCGTTGAGCAGGCCGACGAGCTCGGCCCGGTTCACCACGCAGGAGGCCGACATCGGCATCGAGCGGGCGTTCTCGACCGCCGCGACGATCTCGTCGACCTTGTTCTGCACGTCCACGGGGCTTCGTCTTTCCGTGTGCCGCCGACGGTCCGGCGGAGGCAGGCCCGACGCGGTGAACCTCACCGCAGGGGCAGGAATACAGACTGTACGGCCACCGCGCGGCGAGGTCACAACGCCCGAGCCGAACCGGTCGACCGGGCAACGGACAAGTCATGACGAACCGGCAGAAACGGACGGCCGCCCCGCAGCCACCGCCGCTCCCGCCTACTGCTGGGCCTTGCGCTCCGCGATCCGCTCGACCAGCCGCCGGTGCACCGTCTCCGGCAGCAGGTGGGAGACGTCCCCGCCGTACGAGGCGACCTCCTTGACCAGCGTCGAGGAGAGGAAGCTGTACGTCGGGGAGGTCGGCACGAACAGCGTCTCCACCCCGGACAGGCCGTGGTTCATCTGGGCCATCTGCAACTCGTAGTCGAAGTCGCTGACCGCGCGCAGGCCCTTGATGATCGCGGGGATCCCGCGCTCCCGGCAGAAGTCCACCAGCAGGCCGTGGTACGACTCGACCACCACGTTCCCGAAGTCCGCGGTGACCTCCTCGATCAGGCCGATCCGCTCCTCGACGCTGAACATGCCCTGCTTGTTGCGGTTGATCAGGACCGTGATGTGCACGACGTCGTACAGCTTCGAGGCCCGCCCGATGATGTCGAGATGACCGTTGGTGATCGGGTCGAACGAACCGGGACAGACGGCGCGGCGCATGGCGTGGGTGCTCCCTCGGGGGGTGACGGCTGCTGCGGGCCTCGGCCCGCTACTCGTGCTGGCTGGTCTCGGCGGCGGCGCGACCGTACCAGAGCGTGCCCTCGCCGTAGCGGCGCGAGCGCAGCACCTCGAAGCCCTCGGGCCAGCCGAACTCGCCGCCACGGGTGCTGCGCTCCACGGTGACGAGTGCGTCCTCCGCGAGCCAGCCCCCGGCCAGGAGTGTGATCAGCATCTCGCGCAGCTCGTCGTCCGTCACGGCGTACGGCGGATCGAGGAAGACCAGGTCGTACGGGGTCTGCGGGGGCGGGCCCGCGAGCACCTGCTCGGCCCTGGTGGCCTTCACCTCCACGCCGGGCAGGCCGATCGTGCGGACGTTCTCCCGGATCACCCGGGCCGCCTGGCCGTCCGCCTCGACCAGCAGGACGTGCTCGGCGCCGCGCGACAGCGCCTCCAGGCCGACCGCGCCCGATCCGCCGAACAGGTCGAGCATCCGGGCCCCGTGCAGGGTGCCGCGCAGCGCCTCCAGGGTGGAGAACATCGCCTCACGGGCCTTGTCGGAGGTCGGGCGGGTGCCCCGGCCTGGCGGTACGGCCAGCCGGCGGCCGCCGGCCAGCCCGGCGATCACGCGGGTCATGGTGGGGGAAGGTCCTTTCGTCGCTGCCCGACCACGCTATACGGGTCGAGGCCCCACCGACGGATCGGTGGGGCCTCGGGGTCACGGCTCAGCTCGCCCCGGAGACCGTCCCAGCCGGCCCCGGGGCGCCTCTCAGCTCGCCTTTCAGCTCGCCTCGGAGCCCGCCGGCGGGACCGGGGCGGCCGCGCCGAGCAGCGCCGGCGAGGCGTAGCGGGACCAGGACAGGCAGCCGTCAGGCGGGCAGAACTCGGGGCGGCGCGGGTCGTGCCCGAGCTCGCGCAGCTTGGTGCGGACGGAGTCGGGGGTGCGGCCGAAGCGGGCGGCGATCCGGGCGATGGTCTCGCCGTCGTGGAAGCGCCGGACCAGCTCCTCCTCGTGCTGCGGGACCCAGGGGGCGCCGTGGCCGGGGTACAGCTCGCGCAGCACGTCACGGTCGGGGATGGGCTCGGAGACGTCGGCGACGATCGCCAGCGCCCGCAGCGCGCGGTTGAGCGCGATCCGTAGCGAGGCGACGTCCTCGACCGGCAGGCGGAGCTTGCCCGAGGCGAGCGGCTGGGCGGCCGCCCCCTCGCGCCAGCCGGTCAGGGTGAGGGTGACCTCGCGGTCGTCGTCGCTGGCGAGTTCGATCCGAAAGACCTTGTCGCCCAGCGGGAGCTCGTTGAGATGACGGAATGCCATGGCAGGACCCCCAAATGTCGTGCCAGGTACGCACCTTGGGGGTGCGCCCTGAACACCTTCATTCTCTCGCGGGGGTCTGACAATTCCGGGGCCGGCGGCGGCCGCTCAGCCCTTCTCCATGTAGGCCGCGCGGTCCTCGTCGAGCAGGCTCTCCAGCGCGGTGCGCAGCTCCGGGTGGGCGGCCAGCTCGCGGTCCTCGGCGACCAGCCGGGTGGCCTCCGTCCGGGCGGTGAGGATGACCTCCTCGTCCGCCAGCACCGAGAGCACCTTGAGCGAGGACTTCACCCCGGACTGCGCCTGGCCCAGCACGTCGCCCTCGCGGCGCTGTTCGAGGTCGATCCGGGACAGCTCGAAGCCGTCCAGGGTGCCGGCCACCGCGTCCAGCCGGGCCCGGGCGGCGCTGCCCGCGGGCATGTCGCTGACCAGCAGGCACAGGCCCGCGGCGCTGCCGCGGCCGACCCGGCCGCGCAACTGGTGGAGCTGGGAGACGCCGAAGCGGTCGGCGTCCATGATGACCATCGCGGTCGAGTTGGGGACGTTGACGCCGACCTCGATGACGGTGGTGGCGACCAGCACGTCCACCTCGCCGGCCGTGAACCGGCGCATCACCTCGTCCTTGGCCTCCGGGGCCAGCCGGCCGTGCAGGATCTCCACCCGCAGGCCCTGCAACGGCCCCTCGACCAGCTTCCCGGCGGTCTCCACCACCGAGAGCGGGGGCCGCCGTTCGTCGCTCCCGGCACCGGCGTCGGCGACGTCCTCCAGGTCCTCCTCGGCCGCCTTCCGCTTCTTCTTCGGCTCGGCGGCGGGCTCCTCGTCCCCGATCCGGGGGCAGACCACGTACGCCTGGTGGCCCTTGGCGACCTCCTCGCGCACGCGCTCCCAGGCCCGGGTGAGGAAGTTGGGCTTCTCCAGCGCGGGGACGACGTGGGTGGAGATCGGCGAGCGGCCGGCCGGCAGCTGGTCGAGGACGGAGGTCTCCAAGTCCCCGAAGACGGTCATCGCGACGGTGCGCGGGATCGGGGTGGCGGTCATCACCAGCAGGTGCGGCGGCTGTTCGCCCTTGGCGCGCAGGGCGTCCCGCTGTTCGACGCCGAAGCGGTGCTGCTCGTCGACCACGACCAGGCCGAGGTCCTGGAACTGGACCTTGTCCTCGATCAGCGCGTGGGTGCCGATGGCGATGCCCGCGTCGCCGCAGGCCATGTCGAGCAGCGCCTGGCGGCGGGCCGGGACGCCCATGGAGCCGGTCAGCAGCACCACCCGGGTGCCGAGGTCGGAGCCGCCGAGCATGCCGCCCTCCGCCAGGTCTCCCATCATCTCGACGATCGAGCGGTGGTGCTGCTGGGCCAGCACCTCGGTGGGCGCGAGCAGCACCGCCTGGCCGTCCGCGTCGACCACGGCGAGCATGGCGCGCAGCGCGACCAGGGTCTTGCCGGAGCCGACCTCGCCCTGGAGCAGCCGGTGCATCGGGTGCTCGCTCGCGAGGTCGGCGGCGATCTCGGCGGACACCTTCTGCTGGCCCTCGGTGAGGGTGAACGGCAGCCGGGCGTCGAAGGCGTCCAGCAGGCCGCCCACGCGGGCCCGGCGCGGGACGGCGGGCAGTGCGGACTCGGCGGCCCGGCGCTGGGCCAGGGCGACCTGGAGGACGAAGGCCTCGTCCCAGCGCAGCCGGCTCTGGGCGAGCTCGCGGTCGGCCTGGCCGCGCGGGCGGTGGATCAGCTCCAGCGCCTCGGGCAGCGGGATCAGCCCGTGCCGCTCGCGCAGTTCGGCGGGCAGCGGCTCGCCGACGTCGCCCAGGTGCTTGGTGAGGGCCGTCTCGATGCAGATCGACAGCTTCCAGCTGGGCATCTGCGCGCTGGCGCCGTAGACCGGGATGAGCCGGCCGGCGAACTGCCGGGCGGCGTCCGACCCGGCCTCCTCGTCGAGCAGCTGGTAGTCCGGCGAGACCAGCTGGCGGCTGCGGTTGAAGACGCCGACCTTGCCCGCGAACAGGCCCTGGGCGCCGGACTTGAGCTCCTTCTGCCGCCAGCCCTGGTTGAAGAAGACCAGCGAGAGCCGGCTGCGGCCGTCGGTGACGACGACCTCCAGCCGGTCGCCCTTGCGGCCGCGGAACGGGATCAGGGTGACCTTCTCGATCCGGGCCAGCACGGTGACGTGCTCGTCGATCTCCAGCTCGTCCAGGCTGGTGAGCTGGCCGCGTTCGACGTAGCGGCGCGGATAGTGGTGCAGCAGGTCCCCGACCGTGCGCAGCTTGAGGCTGTCGGCGAGCACCTTCGCGGTGCGGTCGCCGACGAGTTTGGTCAGTGGTTCATCGAGAGCGCCCATCAGGCCCCTGTCTACACCACGGGGCCGACATTCCGGGCCCCGCGGCGTGCCCTACTCCACCCCGATGAGCAGCGGCGCGGACTCCTGGCCGCCGTGGAAGACCACCGCGTCGACCTCGGGCCGCCGGTGCCGGGCGTGCGCCACCAGGCGGTCGGCGAGCGCCTCGTCGGCGCCCTCGCCGAGGACCAGGGTGACGAGTTCGCCGCCCGCGCCGAGCATCCGGTCCAGCACGCTCGCCCCGACCTCGGCCAGCCCGGTACCGATCACCGCGACGTCGCCGTCGATCAGGCCGAGCACGTCCCCGGCCTGGCAGACCCCGGCCATCGTCCAGGACTCCCCCTCGGCCACGGCGAGTTCGGCGTACCGGGTGGCGCCGGCCGCGGAGGTCATGGCGACCACGTCCTCGTCGAAGCGGCGGCCGCCCTCGTGCACCGCGAGCGCCGCCAGGCCCTGCACCGGCGAGCGGGTCGGCAGCACGGCGATCCGCACGCCCTCCTCGCGCAGCTGGTCGGCGGCGGCCCCGGCGGCGGCGCGCAGTTCGGGGTCGTTGAGCAGCAGGACGACCTCGCGGGCGGCCGAGCGGCGCACGGCGGCGGCGAGTTCGGCACTGGCCGGCGGGCGGTCCGGGTCGGCGTGCAGGGCGACGGCGCCGGCCTGCTCGCACAGCTCGGCCAGCCCCCCGCCGGACACCACGCAGAGCACCGCGCGGGCCCGTTCCCGGCGTTCGCCGCGCTCGGCGGCGCTGCCGGCCCGGGCGGCGGCCTCGGCGAAGTGCGTGATCCGGATCTGGTGCGGCCGCCCGGCCTCGACCCCGGCCTCGACGGCGGCGCCCGCGTCGTCCACGTGGACGTGCACGTTCCACAGGCCGTCGCCGCCGCCGACCACCAGGGAGTCGCCGAGCGCTCCGAGCCGCTCGCGCAGCGCGGGCAGGGCCTCGTCGGGCGCGTCGAGCAGGTAGATCACCTCGAACGCGGGGTGGCCGGGGCCCGGCGGCCTCAGGTGCACCGCACAGCTCTCGACCTCCCGGACGTCCCCTCGCAGTGCGACCGGGCCCATCGGCTGCTGCCCGGCGACGGCGTCGGCGAGCGCGCCGAGCACGGCGACCAGGCCGCGCCCACCGGCGTCCACGACCCCGTTCTCGGCCAGCACGGCGAGTTGTTCGGGAGTGTGCCGCAGCGCGTCCCGGGCGGCCCGGTAGGCGGTGTCGGCGACCTGCGCGAGCCCGTCCCCGGCCCGGACAGCCTCCCGGGCCGCGACCCGGGCGACGGTCAGCAGGGTGCCCTCGACGGGCTCCGCGACGGCCTGGTAGGCGGAGTCGGCGGCCCGTTGCAGGGCGGCCCGCAGCTGGTCGGCGCCGCCGCCCTCGGCGAGCGTCTCGGCGGTGCCGCGCAGCCACTGGGCGAGGATCACCCCGGAGTTGCCGCGGGCGCCGACCAGCGCGCCGCGGGCCATCGCCCGTGCGGTGTCGGCCAGGCCGGGGGCCGGGTCGGCGGCGGGGTCGGCGAAGCGGCTCTCCACCTCGGCGGCGGCGGACTCGACGGTCAGGTAGAGGTTGGTGCCGGTGTCGCCGTCCGGGACGGGATAGACGTTGAGCGCGTCGATCTCCTCGCGGGCCTGGCCGAGCGCACGCAGGGCGAGCTGGCACCAGGTGCGCACGGCCGGGGCGTCGAGCGTGTGCAGCACCAGGTCTCCTCCGGGTGGGACGCCGCGACGGCCTGCGGGGCAGCAGCACGGCCAAGGCCGCGGCGAGGGGTGATACCGGCAGGTTATCGGGGGCCGGGGAGGGTCGCCCGGACCGGCGACCGGAGCGATCACCCTGCCGGACATGGTAGTTTCGTTGAACCGGAACAGGCGTTGTATGCTCTTCCGGTTGCCTGGAACAATCCAGGCTCACCCCTCGGTCCGGTCAGGTTCACGCGAGTGCTCCGCTGGTCCAGCGGGGTTGTCGAACGTAAATGATCTGAAGTCTTGGAGTGACTCCTGTGGCTGCCAACTGCGACGTCTGCGGCAAGGGGCCGGGCTTCGGCAACAGCATCTCCCACTCGCACCGCCGTACCCCCCGTCGTTGGAACCCCAACATTCAGACGGTGCGCGCTGTGATTGGGCGGACGCCGAAGCGGCTCAACGTCTGCACCTCGTGCATCAAGGCCGGTAAGGTCTCGCGCTGACGCGCAGACCGGCATGCCGGTCCTCCAGTGAAGCCGGTTCATCCTCGGATGAACCGGCTTCACTGTTTTTCCTGCCGCGCTTTCCGGCCGCCGCTCTCCCGCCGCTGTTGTCCCGCCGCACCCGTGTTTCCCGCCACACCCGTGGTGGTGGGGGGGGCCCGGGGGGCCGCCCACCGCGGGGGAGGCCCCAACGGCCGAGGGGGGGGTCC